>JANMBK010000014.1:0-14158 GCA_031360365.1 Methylophilaceae bacterium | reverse complement strand
TCTATTTTATAGCTTCCTGCGCATGTTTTGTATGGGCTAGAGGCCGAATTGGTTGTAAAACGATGCGGTGCATGGCATTCAAACAGACTTCAGGATGGACTGCCGGCAAAACAGAATGCGGCACAGCTAATCAACAATCAGACAAACAGTTAACTATGTTGCATGAAACGCTTATTCCTGCACCTCTTCGCACACTAGACTGGTAATTTTATAAGAAATTGAGCGAGCGTAGGGCGGATTAGTTTAGGTAATCCACCGTATGAAACATCTTCTTTCGGCGCAATACGCTACGCTATTGACGCCCTACGAAACCAAAAGCAATGCATAAAATACTTACTTTTTAAACGTTTTCACACCATTTGCTGTCGCCAGCAACAACACATTGGCTGGTCTTGCAGCAAATAAACCATTCGTCACCACGCCGACGATTTGATTAATTTTCGCTTCCATCGCCACCGGGTCGTCAATTTTCAAGTTCCACACATCTAATATCACATTGCCGTTATCAGTCGTAAAATCGCGCAATTTTGGTTGACCGCCTAATTTGACTAGCTCACGCGCCACATAGCTTTTTGCCATCGGCAGCACCTCTACTGGCAATGGAAATTTGCCTAGCACCGGTACATATTTAGTCTCATCACAAATACAAATAAAGGTTTTGGCCACAGCCGCTACAATTTTTTCGCGCGTGAGTGCACCACCACCGCCTTTAAGCATATGCAAATGTTCGGTAATTTCATCTGCGCCATCCACATAAATATCCATACCATCAACACTGTTTAAATCGAACACTTCAATGCCATGCGCCCGTAAACGTTGAGCTGTAGCTTCACTGCTGGCCACTGCGCCTTCAATTTTATGTTTAACTTTTGCTAACTCTTCAATAAAAAAGTTAGCTGTAGAGCCTGTCCCCACGCCAATAATGCCTTCTTTTACGTATTGAACTGCCGCTGCGGCGACTTGTTGTTTTAGTTCGTCTTGGGTGAATGCCATTCTGCTTAATCCTTTTTAAATTCTTTATAATACTGATAATTCAATATAATAACCTGCATTGGCCTTTTTAAAAATAACGCATGACCATAAACTATAGACAAAAAATCGAAAATTCGCGCGTATACGACGTAGCTAAAAACACGCCGTTAGAATTTCAGCCAAATTTATCGGCACGCATTGGCAATCGCGTGCTGCTTAAGCGCGAGGATATGCAGCCTGTGTTTTCGTTTAAGCTACGCGGTGCCTATAACAAAATGGCAAATTTATCACCTGAACTATTAAAGCGCGGCGTGATTGCTGCCAGTGCGGGCAATCATGCGCAAGGCGTTGCACTGGCCGCACAAAAACTAAAGTGTCGTGCAGTGATTGTAATGCCCACAACCACTCCCACCATTAAAGTCAATGCCGTAAAAGCGCGTGGCGCTGAGGTGATTTTGTTTGGCGATAGTTATTCTGATGCTTATGTAAAAGCGTTAGAACTAGAAAAATCTGAGCAATTAACTTTCGTGCATCCTTACGACGACCCAGACATCATCGCTGGCCAAGGCACCATTGCGATGGAAATTTTAAACGCCCACCCAGAACCTGTCGAAGCGATATTTTGCTGTGTTGGCGGTGGCGGTTTATTGGGTGGTATTGCAGCTTATGTTAAAGCTGTTCGGCCTGAGATTAAAGTCATCGGCGTAGAAGCTAAAGATGCCGAGGCAATGACGCAATCGCTAAAAAAAGGCGAACGTGTGATACTCGAACAAGTAGGCCTTTTTGCAGATGGCGCAGCGGTGAAACAAGTGGGTGAGCATACGTTTAAATTGGCGCAACAGTTTGTGGATGAGATGATTGTGGTGGATAACGATGCCATTTGCGCGGCAATTAAAGATGTGTTTGAGGACACGCGCAGCATATTAGAACCTGCTGGAGCATTAGCCACCGCGGGCATTAAGGAATATGCGGCACGCAACAACTTGCAAGGCAAAACGCTGGTGGGTATTGCCTCTGGCGCGAATATGAATTTTGACCGTTTGCGTTTTATTGCAGAACGCGCCGAACTAGGTGAACAGCGCGAAGCCATTTTAGCGGTAACGATTCCCGAACAAGCAGGTGCGTTTAAGGCATTTTGCCGTTTGCTGGGTGACCGCAATATTACCGAATTTAATTATCGATTTTCTGATCCAAGTGCAGCACACATTTTTGTAGGTTTGGCGATTTCCAACACGGCAGAGATTGGAAAGTTAATTTATGATTTAGCCGCGCAAGGTTTAAATGCCATTGATTTAACCGACAACGAAATGGCCAAATTGCATTTACGTCATCTCGTAGGTGGGCGCGCGCCGCAGGCTTTGCATGAAGTGGTATATCGCTTCGAATTTCCCGAGAAACCAGGTGCGTTGATGAAATTTTTAGATAGCATGGGCCATGATTGGAACATTAGCTTATTCCATTATCGCAACCACGGCGCCGATTTTGGCCGCGTGCTGGTGGGCTTTCAAGTGCCTCCAAGCGAGATGGCAGAATTTGGCGACTTTCTAAATCAGCTCGGGTATGCCTATTGGAACGAATCGGACAACCCAGTTTATCAACTATTCTTAGGCTGAGGTTTTTAGATTAGTTGGCTGCATTAAACCACCAACTTGGTTGTAAATAGCCAAGTGTGCATTACTGGGTTTTTAAATACTTGTTTTTGTTGAACTATTGCGCATATACTACCTCGTATAGTTTTTGCTTTAGCTATTATAAGTGAATGAAATTTTGGAGAATTGAATGAACGTAAATTTAAAAAAAACGCGTACCAGCTTGCTGGCATTGGCGCTAATAGCAGGTTTAAGCGCTTGCAATAAACCTGTAGAACCCGATGCAGTAGCAAAAATAGATGGCCTGGAAGTCAATACTAACGTGTCCTCTGGCGATGCTGAAAAAGCTATCGACGCGAATAAAGGTGTGGCTTATGTCTCTAACCAAGATGGTGGCGTAAGCGTGATTGACTTGGCCACCATGCAAGTGACCAAAACCATCGACGTAAAAGCTGCTGGCCCGCGCGGCTTAGGGATTACCGATGATGGTAAAAAACTCATCGTGGCTACGCGCGAAAATGAAAGTATCTCGGTAATTGATACCGCCACCGGCGATGTGATTAGCCAGATTCCAGTTGGCAAAAACCCAGAGTTTGTGCGTATTCGTGGCAATTTTGCTTTTATATCTTCTGAGCCTAGCGCAAAGGGTGGCCCACCACCAAAACCAGGCTCGGCCGAAGCCAAGGCTGAAGAAGAAGACGATGAAGAGAAAATTCCGGCAATAATTGCAATAGTGGATTTAATAAAAGGTGAAAAAGTACGCGATATTACGGGTGGCCCAGAGACGGAAGGCATTGAGTTTTCTGCCGATGGCAAAAATATTGTAATCACTAACGAGGCAGATAATACAATAACCGTGCACAACATTGAAAGCGGCGAATTAGTTAAAACTATTCAAACCCATGAATATGGCGATCGCCCGCGTGGCATTAAAGTATCGCCAGATGGCAACACCTATGTTGCAACGTTGGAATATGGTAATAAATTTATGGTGTTAGATAAAGATTTTAACTTTGTACGCACCGTAGATACGGGCGACACGCCCTATGGCATTAGCTACGATGTCAGCGGTAAAAATATTTATGTGGCTAGTAATAAATCGCAAGTGTTAGAAGTGTTTGCAGCAGATAGTTTTGTAAAAATAAAAGAAGCCCCCACTGGCAAACGTTGCTGGCACTTTACTTTTACGCCAGATAACAAGCAGATTTTGCTCGCATGCGGCAAATCCGATGCGGTGTTAGTGTATGACGCAGAAACGCTAGCGCAGACTGGCCAAATCGAAGATAAAAAACTGCCTTGGGGAATTGTGACTTACCCAAAAGCCATGGGTAGTTTAGATGCTGTGGCGAAGTAACTGATAGATTAAAAAAGCCCGTAATAGCGGGCTTTTTTTATGAGAAAAAATCAATGCTTCTGCAAGCCCCATGGATATTGGCTTGCAGAGCATCTATATTAATGTTTATTGAAGTAACTCCATAATGGTGCGCCATTCTCCTGCCTCTATTGGTGTGATGGATAGTCTGTTGCCACGTTGTAAAATGCGTAAACTTTCTAATGCTGGATTTTCGCGCATTTCTTTTATACTTAACAAGCGTGTTTTTCTCACAAACTTCACATCCACATTAAACCAACGCGGCGTTTCTTGGGTGGCTTTTCCATCATAATATTTATGGCCTTTAATAAACTGTAGGCGATCTGGATAAGCCAAACTGCTCACCTCGCAAATACCCGCCACGCCCGGTATTTCGCAATTAGAATGATAAAATAGCACGCCATCGCCAAGTTTCATGCTGTCGCGCATAAAATTTCGCGCCTGGTAATTACGCACACCATACCAATCCACTGTTTGATTCGGCATGGCTGCTAAATCATCAATCGAAACATCACCCGGCTCAGATTTCATTAACCAATAACGCATATTTTTTTTACCAACCTGCAATTTATAAAAGTTTTAATAAAAGTTTAGGTATGATAATTGAAGTTAGTATTTTTTGGATTAGAGTTTAGGATTAAAACATTATGGCACGCAACGTATTAGGCACCACTTTACAAACTTGTAGCTTGGCGCCAATGACTGGTTTTACTCGCAATGGTTGCTGCGAAACTGGGGCAGAAGATAGCGGCAGCCACACTATATGTTGCCAAATGACAGAAGAGTTTTTAGTATTTTCAATCAGTCGCGGCAACGATTTAAGCACACCGCGGCCTGAATATGGTTTTGAAGGTTTAAAACCCAACGACCGTTGGTGCGTATGCGCTGCACGTTGGCTGGAAGCCAGTGAGGCGGGTTTTGCGCCACCAGTGATTTTAGAAGCTTGCCACGAAAAGTGCTTAGAGATTGTTGAGCTAGCGGATTTGAAGTATCACGCCTTGCGTTAGTTTTAAAGCATATAGCAGATTAAAACGACTGCCCTACCAACCAATACCCCAGGGCACCCTCTCTCAAACTCACTTAATGAGTTTGATTCACCTTGTATCCATGTGGGTCGCAGGCATAATCTTGCTCAAATGAAGCTTAGACAAGGCATTTTAGCGAACGCAGTACATTAAGTACGAGGAGTGAAAAATAACACTGTATCAGCGCAATTTCAACAAGAAGTGGTTTTGAGTTTTAGCGCGAAAGCTCAAGACGTTTGAGCATAGACAGTACAATGAGTACGACAAGCGAAAAACAACGCAGAAATTTCGCGTTAAAAACAAAACCTGTTTACTGTGGTGTTGCCTGAGTCGTTAATCCTGAACCAAAAAAGTTCAGGTGGTAACAACCTAAAGCACTTTAGGTACACTCGCCAAGGGTAACTTAAAAGAAAACCCAATTTAGAGCGCGCACACCGCGCCTGATGAGCCGAAACCTATAACAAAAGCTAGTTCAAGGAATTTAGACTCAAGCAACACCACAGAAAACAGCTTGAATGTTAGAACCAACGTGTGACGAAATGATGAAAAAACTTAGTGACAACAGTCTACTTACAACAACTTATTATGTGCTTCCATCACTTCATCAATTTGATTCTGCATGGCACTAATCCTACGCTTATAATCGCCGATGTCAACATCGCCAGTTTTGGTATTTAATAATTCATGAGATAAGTTTAGCGCCGCCATAATGGCAATGCGATCTAAACCAACTACCTTGCCAGAATCGCGAATATCGTGCATTTTTTTATCGAGATAACTCACCGCATTAAGCAAGCCTTCGCGCTCTTCATCGGTACACGACACGGTAAACTCGCGCCCCATAATCGATACATCGACTGGTTTAATTACACTCATAAAGCCTCAAGGTTACCTGGCACGGTTTCCAGCAACACTTCTAACTTATTGCTGGCTAATAGCATATTGTTTTTTAACGCATCGGTTTTTTGTTGCGCTTGCGACAAATCATCGCGCAATTGACTATTCTCTTCGCGCAGATGCCCGCACAAAGAGATGAGTTTGGAAATTTTTTCCTCTAAACTTTTTAAATCTGCTTCCATTGCCCCACTATAAATTAAAAAATTCATTTAAGTCAATAGCTAACGTGAGCTATTCAAAGTAATTTAACACGTTTAACCCTCTAATGTCATAAATTTAAATTTTACAAGTGCATAAAAAACAACATAAGGCGATATAATTGAGCCTAGTTGTTAGGTGCCACTGTTTTTTTAAAACATGGTGAAACTGGGAATTAGGTGCGTTAACTATAAGTGATTTATCACTACAAAATTAACAATGCCTATGCTGCCCCCGCAACGGTAAGTGAGTGTAGTTTTGCAATGAGCCACTGAGTATTTTATATTTGGGAAGGCGCAAATCATTCCTCACAAGCCCGGAGACCGGCCTAGCAATTTACGCCTTAATGTTAAGGCAAGCTAGGCAATGCCGCGGGGTGACGGTGACCAAAAGCTGCAGCAAATAATTAATTAATTTGCGCGCAATTTTCGTCTTTTTTATCTTTCTGTATTCCCTAGACTTTTTAACCAAGCTTTTTTAAATAAAAGCTTAAAAAATCTACATGCGGGGACGCGTGTAATTTAGGGAAATCACCATGTCTAAAAAAATTATCGCAAGCCCGGTTTTTCTTACAGTCGCGCTTGCATTTGCAACACCCGCTTATTCAGCAGAAACCATTGATTTAGATGAAGTCACTGTCAAAGCCAATCGCTTTGAACGTAGAGACACGGAAACCACTTATGCTTCAGAAGTTCACACTGCCAAACAAATTGAGGCTTCTGGTGCGGCTACGCTTTATGATTATTTAGCGCAGCAAACATCAGTCACGGTACTGCCATATTTTGGTAATAAAGCTTCGCCAAGCATTGATATGCGTGGCTATGGCAGTGAAAATGGCTTTCAAAACATTGCCATAACTGTTGACGGACAACGTTTAAACAATATCGACTTAACGCCACAGTTGATTGGCGCAATCCCTCTAGGCAACATCGAACGCATAGAAATTAGCAAAGGTAGCGGTTCAGTTGTTTATGGAGACGGCGCAATGGCTGGTGCTATTCAAATTTATACTAAAAATAAAACTGGCGTTACTATTAGTAGTTCACTTGGTAACTTTGGTCAAAAAAACTCAACCCTAAATGCTGGCATATCAGAACAATATATTGATTTATCTGCAAGCTTAGCGCACGACAGTCACGATGGATTTAGTAAAAAAGATATTTTTGGCGATAAAGACAAATTTACCAATAACACGCAAAACGTCAAACTAAAAATTAAACCCACCGATAATTTACGCTTTAACGTAGAAGGCACCAGTGCAAGAGTCAATACTTACTACGTTGGTACTTTAAGTGAGGCAGAGATCAAAGACAATCCACGCCAAAACTCTGGCAATCAATATACCGAGCAAGATTACGATGTTGACCAATGGCGAGTGGGAATGGAATACGACATCACCCCAAAACTAAAAGTTAGCGCGACCCATTTTAGAGAAGATAAACGCTCTGAATTCGTTAATTTTTTCTCAGAATCTTTTTACGATTATGATTCTAACGACATTGCTTTAAGTTATAACGGCGATGAGTTTAGCGTAATTGGTGGCGTTCAAACTTTTGATGGTGATAGAAGTGCCGCCGCTGGCTTTTTTAGTCCCGCCAACAAAACAACGAAAGATAATAAAGGGGTATTTATTCAAACCGAGTATCGACCTACTTGGTTATCAGATGCGCTGACAGTTTCGGCAGGTGTGCGCAACGAAAAAGTAAAATATCGTTATGCCCCTTCGCCTGGAACTAAACTTTCCGACTCTGAAAGTTTAGATGCGTGGGATATTGGTGCAAATTACCGGTTTAGCCCAGAACTAACGGCTTTTGCCAATTACAACCAAGCCTTTCAAGCACCTGATATCGACAGATTCTTTACTTTTTTTGGAACATTTAACGCGTTTATTGATCCTGCTAAATCTAAAACATTTAACATGGGTTTAAATCATACTAATAGTAAAAATCGTTTAAAAATTACCGCTTTTCATGCAGATTTAAAAGATGAAATCTATTTCAATTCCCTTGCATTTACCAACACAAACATTGACGCATCGCATAAGTATGGCTTAGAGCTGCAAGACCATTTTAGCTTTACCGACGACTTAAGCGCAGGCTTAATTTATACCTATACGCGCGCTATTATTGATCGTGAAAAAGATTTTTCAGGTGCTGTTAACGGAAATGATTTGCCTGGTGTGCCTAAGCATGCCATTACAGCAAACTTAAATTATAAGTTTTTAGAGGCTGGAAATATTAATTTAAGTCATGCTTGGCGCGAGTCTACTTATGCGTTTAATGACTTTACAAATAATGCGACGCAAAAACAAGGCCATTACGAATCTACCAACCTTGCTGTCAGTTATCGCTACAAAAAAGCACAAATATTTGCAGCAGTTAATAATATTTTCGAGCATGAAAACTCGCTACAGGTGGCTGATGATGCAATTTACCCTGTCGATTTTGTGCGCACTTGGCGTGTAGGCTTTAGGGCAGATTTTTAAAAAAATGTTATGATGTTACCAATGAAATTGGAGAAAGCCATGAATCAATCAACACTCACTAAACCGTTGCTAATTGCCACCGCAATTGCATTTTCTATGCTACTCACGCGTGGTAGCCATGTGCTTACGCATGTGTCATTGCCAGATGCCAGTTTGGCTTTATTTTTACTCGGTGGTTTGTACTTAAGCGCCAATGTTAAAATGAGTATGGCTTGGTTTGCAGCGTTTTTTGCTTTGGCTACATTTATCGATTTTGGCGCTGCTGCGCTTGACCCTGCGCAAGGTTTTTGCCTTACCAATGGTTATTGGGGTTTGATTCCTAGCTATGCGGCACTTTGGTTTGGTGGTGTTTGGCTAAGCAAGCAAAAAAATCCATTTGCAGTATTGCCATTTTCTGCGGTGAGTATAAGCGCAACTTTTGTGGCATTTGTGCTTTCTACCCAAACCTATTATTTATTTTCTGGGCGCTTTCCTGCCAATGGAGTGATTGAATCGATGCAACATGGCTGGGAATATTTACCTAACTGGATGGCCGTAAACGCCGCTTATTTTGGCTTGGTGCTGCTGATAGTAACATTAGTAAGAAGCGTAAAACCTGCCGAGATTTCTAAAGTTTAATGACAGATGATGATAAAAGCCGCTTTTGATAGCGGCTTTTTTTCTCACTTAAAATGAAAAATAACCACGCATATACAAAGCAAGAGCAAGCTGCTATATACAAAGTGATTGCAGAACGGCGTGACATGCGGCATTTTTTGCCTGCGCCGATTGATAGCGAAACGCTTACTAAAATTCTGCAAGCCGCGCACCACGCGCCCAGCGTTGGGCTAATGCAGCCGTGGCGTTTTATTCGAATTAGCGATGTTAACTTACGCAAGCAAATTCACCAATTGGTAGACGAAGAGCGGGTGAATACTGCACAAGCGATTGGTGAGATTGAAACCACCACCCGCATGGTCGAATTTTTACGCTTAAAAGTAGAAGGCATTTTAGATTGCGGCGAGTTGCTCATCGCCACTTTGTGCGACAAGCGCGAACAGCATATTTTTGGCCGTCGCACCCTGCCAGAGATGGACATTGCGTCTGTCAGCTGCGCCATTCAGAATATGTGGCTAGCAGCGCGCGCAGAGGGCTTGGGCATGGGCTGGGTTTCGATATTCGACCCGATCAAACTAGCATTATTACTGAATATTCCGCATGACGCCAAGCCAATAGCCGTGCTGTGTTTGGGGCATGTGAATAACTTCTATAAAGAACCGATGTTGGTAGAACAAGGCTGGGCAACCGAGAAAACGTTAGATGAAATGTTAATGCAAAATACATGGCAAGCTAGCAGTCAAGAAAGCAACAAGCCATGAGCATCCATTTAATTTTAGGTGGCGCGCGCAGTGGCAAAAGCGCTTATGCAGAAAAGCTAGCAGTTGAAAGCGGTTTAGCCGTCACTTACATTGCCACTGCGCAAATTTATGACGACGAATTTAAAGCACGGGTGCAACACCACAAAGATAGGCGCCCTATTGATTGGCAACTCATCGAAACACCACATCATTTAAGTGATGCCCTGCAAGTCAGTATCCATGAGGCTTCCAAGGCATCAAATAATGCTCGTACAAAACAATGCTTGATTATTGATTGTTTAACACTGTGGCTGGCGCAATGTATTTGCCCAGAATGTGCACCGCCAGAAGGTGTAGATTGGCAGCTAGAGCGAGAAAAGTTTTTAACAATGTTACCAAAGCTTGATGGTGAAGTTATTTTAGTCAGCAACGAAGTGGGCATGGGCATTGTGCCGCTGGGTGCAATTAATCGACAGTTTCAAGATGAGCAAGGCCGTTTAAACCAAGCGGTTGCGGCCATTGCCGATAAAGTGACTTTTGTAGCGGCTGGTTTGCCATTACAGCTAAAGGGCTAAAATGAAATTTGAACTGAAAGGCGAATATATTGCGCTGTGTGATTTGCTCAAAACGGTGGGCATTGCGCAAAGTGGGGGCCAAGGCAAATTGATGGTAGCCGATGGCAACGTGTTGGTGGATGGCACAATTGAGCTGCGCAAAACTGCTAAAATTCGCGCCGGCCAAGTGGTGGAATGTTTTGGTGAAACGATTGAAGTTGCTTAATTTTTATTGATTAAACATCAAAATTAGACATGTGTATTTATTTGCATGCTCTGTACCAGTGCTTGGCATCTCCATTCTCGCTAAGTGCTACCAAAAGTAGGCGCCTCTAGGCGAAGCACTAAGTCGAATGCGATAGGCGCTTTGATGTTGGCTTTCAGGCACGAATAACCAGCTTCAGCTGGTATATTCTGCGGGGACAACCCTTCACACTTTGCTTGCCACTTTAGTGGCTTAGCAAATTGGGGAAGCCAAATACTGGCTTGCGGTTGCAGGGCATCAAAAAGTTATCGGGCAGTGAACGCAGTGTTTTTAAAACATAAAAGTTTATAAATTTACAAAGTTTATTTTCGGCACTTTTTCACTAAAATCCACCTGCGTTACGCTAGCGTAATTAATATTAAAGCGAAACAAGCCTTTCAGCTCCATATTCAACACATGTGCCAGCAGTGCGCGAATTAAGCCACCGTGAGTCACAATTAACATATGTTTACCTGCATTATTTAGCTTTTGCTCTTCTAAAAAGTTAAGCGCGCGTTGTTGCAGTTGGCCAAACGTTTCACCCATTGGCGGCGCCAAATTCGCATAGTCATGCGCCCAAACATCAAAAATATCACGCGGAATATCATCCCAAGCGCGCATTTCCCAATCGCCAAAATGTAGTTCTTTTAGGCGATTGTCATGTGTGGCTTCGCCCATATTTAATGCTTCTGCCAGCTTAACGCAGCGTTGCAATGGGCTGGTATAAACAGCATCAAATTGGCTACCCGCCAATTTGGTTTTTAGTTGGCTCGCTTCATCCCAAAAGCTAGCTCCCACATCAATATCGCTTTGGCCATAACAAATGCCAGGCTCAACTTGTAGCGAAGTGTGGCGAATTAAGGTTAATTTCATGTTAAATAAGCCAACCTTCCATCATCTGCAGCCAAGCAAGCAATGCCAAATAAAACATGATTTCACTGATTTGCTGAATTGCGCCCAAAGTATCGCCAGTGTAACCGCCCAGCTTGCGTTTAAGCAGCCCTAGCCAGCAAAGCCAGCCAGCCCCAATAGCAGCAGCCAACCATAAAACAAAGCTTAACGTTGCATGCCAATTTCCAATTGTGTTGTGAATCAAAACAACCAAAAGCAATACTGGCAGTAAACCAAATATAGTTGCAATGGTTAAATCACGCCGCGAAACCTCCGTGGCTAAAGGCTTAGATTTTCCGCTATAGTTAGTATTGGTCTTGGCATATGGCAATGCCGCCATCAGCCAAACTGCGCTTAATCGGCTAAGCGGATGTGCACAAATGAGTGTGAGAAAAACCATGTCAGCATGCATTGCGTTTAGTAACTGAAACTTGGCTATCAGCACAAAAAATAAAGCCACCGCGCCATAAGTACCCAGCCGAGAATCTTGCATTATAGTAAGCACCTGCTCACGCCCCCAGCCACCACCAAGACCATCTGCACTGTCTGCCAAACCGTCCTCATGAAACGCGCCTGTAGCATAAATGGTGGCTGCCATACTGATGAGTAAAGAGATGGTGTGTGGGAAAATTAAGCTCGGCACGTAATATGTGGTAACTGCTATCAGCCCGACCAAGCAGCCAACCAATGGAAAATATTTCACGGCACCGTTTAAATCTGCTTCTTCAAAACTTGGCTGACTAGGTACAGGAATACGCGTAAAAAACCCTACCGCCAACAAAAAGTATTGCCATTGTTTACGCATTTGTTTTCTCTGTAACGCCCGCCGATTCAAAACTGGCCATGTCGTTTAAAAAGCTGACCGCGGCTTGCACTAGTGGATATGCTAGTGCCGCGCCTGTGCCCTCGCCTAATCGCAAACCTAAATCTAATAGCGGTTTTGCGCCTAAATATTCTAGTAGCTGTTTATGACCTGCCTCGCCCGAGCAATGTGCAAATACGCAATAATGCAAAATATTGGGCTGTATTTTAGTGGCGACCAATAAAGCAGAAGTTGCGATAAAACCATCTATTAATAATACCGTTTTTTGCTCGGCTGCAGCCAACATGGCACCCACCATCATGGCAATTTCAAAGCCGCCAAATGTGCTTAATGTTTGCATGGCTGAGGGCGTGCTTAAGTGCGATGCCAGCATGTGTTGATTGATGGCCTGTTGCAGTACTTCAGTTTTTTTTGTTAAGCCTGCTTCATCTAAACCAGTACCGCGCCCAACACATTGCGTAATTGGCAAGCCGCACAATACGCTCATTAAGCAGCTAGCCGATGAGGTATTTGCAATGCCCATTTCTCCAAATCCCAACACATTACTACCCGCATTTATCTCTTTTTTTACAAGGCTTGAACCGTGCGCAAGCGCTTGCTCACATTGCGCTTTAGACATGGCAGGTTCATACAAAAAACTATTTGTACCTTTGGCTATTTTGGCATTTACTATGTTTGCATGAGGTAAAAATTCATGATTTATCCCCGCATCTACAATGCGCAGTTGCATATTATTTTGTCTAGCAAACACATTAATCGCCGCGCCGCCTGCCAAAAAATTTTGTGCCATTTGCGCAGTTACCGTCTGCGGATAAGCACTGACGCCACTTGCAGCGATGCCGTGATCACCAGCAAATACAAGCATGGTAGGCTTGTTTAGTTGCGGTGTAAGCGTGTTTTGAATCAAGCCAATTTGCAGCGCAATTTCTTCCAACCGCCCTAGAGCACCCAATGGCTTAGTTTTTTGGTTTATCTTCTGCTGCAGCGCGGAACCTATGGCGCTATCAGGCGGCGATATTTTAAAAATTTGCATGGCTAAAGTGTAAATGAAAAACCCGCAAAACCAATCAGTTTTGCGGGTTTAAATTAAAAAACTAACTTAGTTATTTTGCAGCTTCAGCTGCAGCATCTTTAGCTGCTTGCACGGCATCCACAGCTTCTTCTTTTGCCTCAGCAGCAGCTTCTGTTACTACCTCTTTTGTTTCTTCAGCCACTGCACCAGCGGCTTCTTTAGTAGCATCTACCGCTTCACCCATTTCTTCTTTCATGTTATCAACTGCATCATCTGATTTGTTGCAAGCAGCTAACAATGTTACTGCAAAAAAACCGGCTAATATTGCGCGTAAAAATGGTTTCATATTCAAACTCCTCTAAATTGTATCAATTAAAAATTTACTGTGTTCTAAATTTACTGTTTTTTAAGATTATTGGGGTGGAATGCGCAACATCTGACCAGGGTAGATTTTATCTGGATGGCTAAGCATCGGTTTGTTAGCCTCAAATATTTTCATATAAGCGTTGGCATTACCATAATACTCTTTGGCCACTTTAGATAGCGTATCGCCACGCACAACCGTATAAAATACAGGCTCTGCTTCTGCTGAAATAACACCAAGTTGATCTTGCACATGCTCCACACCCGCTACGTTGCCACAACATAATAAAATCTTCTCTTTGGTTTCTTGATCAGCCGCCATGCCTTGCACAATAACCGTGCCAGATACGCCATCAAAGCCAATCGCCAACCCTTCTGCGGTTAAATTCATTTTCG
>JANMBK010000007.1:0-3705 GCA_031360365.1 Methylophilaceae bacterium | reverse complement strand
AGCAGGGCTCACTAAAAGAATAGTTACAGAATTGCCTTGTAGCGCTTTAGTCAACAATGACGCAATAAAAGAATTTATAAAAATTAATTAGATAGAAAGATTATTTAATGTCAATTATTCATATTTTAACGGGCCAAATTGCTTTAGTCACAGGCGCTAGCCGAGGTATTGGTGCTGCCATCGCGCAAGAGCTAGGCAAGCAGGGTGCCATTGTAATCGGCACTGCCACCAGCACAGGCGGCGCCGAAAATATCAACTCATCGCTTAAAGCAGCGGGCATTAAAGGCTTAGGCATTGCGTTAGATGTCAATAATGCGGCGCAGATTGAGGCGGTTTTAGCTGAAATTGTAGCCAAGTTCGGCGAGGTGACTATTTTAGTGAATAACGCTGGTATTACACGGGATACTTTACTCATGCGTATGAAAGCGGATGATTGGGATTCAGTCATTTCAACTAATTTAACCTCAGTTTACCGCATGAGCCAAGCCGTGTTGCGTCCCATGATGAAAGTACGCACAGGCCGTATTATCAGCATTTCTAGCGTAGTGGGTCACATGGGTAATGCTGGCCAAACCAACTATGCCGCTGCCAAAGCGGGCATGGCAGGTTTTACAAAATCGCTGGCGGCAGAGGTTGGCAGTCGCAATATTACGGTGAATTGCGTGGCACCTGGCTTTATTGATACTGACATGACAGCCGAACTACCAGAAGCCATAAAGACTAAAATGTTAGAGAATGTACCGCTAGGGCGCTTGGGTAATGTGAATGAAATTGCGGCAACCGTGGCGTTTTTGGCTAGCCCAAGTGCTGCTTATATTACGGGCGAAACCATACATGTGAATGGCGGTATGTACTCTGCATAAAAATTTGACGATTATTTTTTGTAAGTATTTTTGTATTCTTGAATAGTTTTGCTAGAATACGCACTTAGTCGATTTAATATTTGGCTAATTTTCAATTAAAGGGGTAAATAGATGTCTGACATCGAACAACGTGTTAAAAAAATTGTGGCTGAGCAATTAGGTGCAAATGAGGCGGATGTTAAAAATGCATCATCATTTGTTGATGATTTAGGTGCAGATTCGCTCGACACCGTAGAGCTAGTAATGGCGCTTGAGGAAGAATTTGACTGCGAGATTCCAGATGAAGAAGCAGAAAAAATCACCACAGTGCAATTAGCCATTGATTACATCAATACTAACCTCAAATAAATTCACACTTCAGCCCTTTAAATAGGGCTGATTTCTATTCAGCTTTATAGATATCAAAAGCGCACAAAATATGACCGCTAAACGCAGAGTTGTAATTACTGGCTTGGGCGTGGTGTCGCCAGTAGGTATAGGCACTCAAACCGCTTGGGCTAATCTCATCAAGGGTCAATCGGGCATTGCGCGCATCAGCCATTTCGACCCAACCGAGTTCAACTCGCAAATTGCTGGCGAGGTCAAAAACTTTAATGTAGAAGATTATTTATCGGCCAAAGAAGCGCGCCGCATGGATAAATTCATTCAATTTGGTTTGGTGGCAGGCATTGAAGCGTTTAAAGATTCTGGTTTGGAAGTAACAGAAGCGAATGCCGAGCGCATCGGCGTATCGATAGGCTCTGGCATTGGTGGCATTGGTTATATCGAAACCACAAATGACAGCTACGATGAAGGCGGCCCGCGCAAAATCTCGCCATTTTTCATCCCAGGTACTATTATTAATATGATTTCGGGCAATTTAAGCATTATGTTTGGCTTAAAAGGCCCTAATGTGGCGATTGTTACTGCGTGTACCACAGGTACGCACAGCATCGGCGATGCCGCACGTATGATTGAATATGGTGATGCCGATGTACTGATAGCGGGCGGCGCAGAAGCAGCGATTACCGAGCTTTCCGTCGGCGGCTTTGCAAGCGCGCGTGCGCTATCGAATCGCAATGACGACCCCGCAACCGCCAGCCGCCCGTGGGATAAAGACCGCGATGGCTTTGTAATAGGCGAGGGCGCAGGCGTGATGGTGCTAGAAGAATACGAACACGCCAAAGCGCGCGGCGCACGCATTTATGCGGAGCTCTCGGGCTACGGCATGAGCGCCGATGCCTACCACATGACCGCCCCCAATATGGACGGCCCACGCAGAAGCATGGTCAACGCGCTGAATAACGCAGGCATCAACCCAACAGACGTGCAATTCATGAACGCGCACGGCACATCAACGCCCTTAGGCGACGCCAACGAAACCAACGCGATTAAAGCGACTTTCGGCGATTACGCATACAAACTAGTCGTCAACTCGACAAAATCGATGACAGGCCACTTATTAGGCGGCGCTGGCGGCTTAGAATCAGTATTTACCGTGCTTTCCATCTACAATCAAGTTTCACCGCCAACAATCAATATTTTCAACCAAGATCCTGAATGTGATTTGGATTATTGTGCCAATACCGCGCGTGATTTAAAAATCACTTACGCGCTTAAAAACAATTTTGGCTTTGGTGGCACGAATGGCAGTTTGGTTTTCAAGAAGATATAACTCAGCCCAACTCTATTGATTACATAACAAAATGTTGAAAGTCCTATTAAAGCCATTTGCGTATTTCATACTAAATTTGCTTGATGGGTATGGCTGGAAAGCTTTTTTAGCTAGATTACTTGCAGTGGCTATCGCTTTTATGGCTGTCCCATTTGATTTTGCGGTTCATCAGTCTGCAACGGCTCCAATGAAAGTTTTCTTGGCAAGTTGTGCAGTTCTGGCTTACGCAATTTACAAACTTATCTAAGATTACACTGAGGCTGGTAAAGTATCTGAAGCAAAAAAGCGAGAAGCAGAAGAATAAAAAACCCGCGTAGGGCGGATTAGTTTACGTAATCCGCCGCATGACAATCTTTCCTTCTGCGGATAACGCTACGCTCATCCGCCCTACAATAAATATTTATTCCTATTCTATCTAATCATCAATATCGAGGCTCTGCAAGCCAATATCCATGAGGCTTCCAGGGCATTATTTTTTGCACGGTAGTTTTTATTGCTTCATTTGTACTCTTTTTTAAAATGCCACTGCTTTTTAAAATATAGCCGCTGTGGTTTAATATTGGCTCATGGCGCTCACTCATTCATATCTAATCAACGGCAGTTTTAACCAAGCTATTTCGCCGTTTGATCGCGGCTTTGCTTATGGTGATGGCGTGTTCCGTACCATTAAAATGCAAGGCGGTTTGCCAGAACATTGGCCACAACATTATCAAAAATTGGTGGCCGATTGTGCGGCTATCAACATCGTGTGCCCGAGTGCAGAGTTGCTGATGAATGATTTATCACAACTATTTTCAGCAGATGCAACGATTGAAAATCAAGCAGCTGTAGCCAAAATCATCATCACGCGTGGCGAAAGTAACCGTGGCTATACACCGCCTGCTATTACAGCTCCGATGCGCGTTGTACTGAAATCGCCTATGCCATATTACCCCGAAAAAAGTTTCAGGGATGGCGTCAATTTAACCGTGTGTGAAACGCGTTTAGCCACGCAACCTAAGCTGGCAGGTATAAAGAGCCTGAACCGCCTAGAAAACGTGCTGGCGCGCATGGAATGGGGTGCGCCTGACATTATTGAAGGCATTTTGTTAGATGTGCAGTGCAACGTGATTGAGTGTACGGCGGCCAATATTTTTGCGCGTTTTGGTGACACGCTCATCACACCGAGCCTTGTGCAATGCGGCGTTG
>JANMBK010000258.1:0-8073 GCA_031360365.1 Methylophilaceae bacterium | reverse complement strand
TACAATCCATGGAAACGCTATTTTAAATACCGTAATGGCTAGAAATGAGGCTATCGCAATGGCCCATAGCACTTTATTTGTCAGTGTTCTAGCGCCTATTCTATACGCTGCAAATAGCACAATGGCTACCACCGCAGGCTTTATACCATTCAGCACACCTGCAACGGCAGGCACATCGCCAAAACGCATGTAAATATAGCTTAGGCTAATCAATACCAACAACGATGGCAATACAAACAAAATACCCGCTAGCAAGCCGCCGCGTGTTTTATGCATCAACCAGCCAATGTAAGTAGCCAGTTGTTGGGCTTCAGGTCCCGGCAACAGCATGCAATAATTCAGTGCGTGCAAAAAACGCTTTTCCGAGATCCATCGTTTATTTTCTACCAAATCTTGATGCATGATGGCAATTTGCCCTGCAGGCCCACCAAAGCTGATAAAGCCGAGCTTTAACCAATACCAAAAGGCTTGTCTTAACGTGGGCTTGATTGGCGTAGACTCTGATGATTGATGCATAACTAGATAGTACACATAATAATTTGGCACACAATATGCTTATTGTTAATTACTGGTCGTTTGCCAGATTAAATTGCAGGTTAATTGCAGAAAGGGTAGGTTTAATATGTCTATGACAACAATAAAAAGCGCGGATAAAATTAAATTGTTAGATCAAATGTTAGAGGATATTGCAGGTGATGAGTTTGACGAATACTATACGCCTGAAGGTAGCATGAATGCTGGTGACAAACAATCTATGCAATATAGTGATATTGAAGCATTGGATATGATTGATAGCACGCACTAGCTAGAAGCAAGTACCTTGGCGGAAGAGGCGAGATTCGAACTCGCGACAAGGTTACCCCTGTGCCACCTTTCCAGGGTGGTGACTTAAACCGCTCATCCACTCTTCCTTTTGCAAAGCCAAATCATGCATTACAGGTGGCGGATTATATATGATGTGGCACACTGAACATAGCGACTCATAAAGCTTTGATGAAGCCTCAGGGTTAATGTTGTTAACAAGCTCTTGAGTTTTTAGCAAACCTTTAAGCCTTTAGCCAATAGGTGTTTACCTCGCCCTTACCTTTAATTTCGATGAGGCCTCGCGATTCCAAAGCAAAATTGTCTTTCAGCAACTCATATGTCACATTGCTCACTTGAATTTCGCCAGGCAAACCAGTTTTCTCCATGCGGCTGGCCATGTTTACTGGGTCGCCCCAAATATCGTAGGCAAACTTACTAGTGCCAATCACCCCCGCTACTACAGGGCCACTGCTCATGCCAATGCGTATTTGTACATTTTTGCCAGTTTGCACATTAAAGTCTGCTAGCGCTTGCTTCATCTCTAAAGCCAGTTGTGCAATCACTAGGGCGTGATCATCTCGCGCAATAGGCGCACCTCCCATCACCATATATCCGTCACCTATCGTTTTAATTTTCTCTAAGCCATGCTTGTCTGATAAAGCATCAAAACGAGAAAATAATTGGCTCAGCATGTCAACCAGTTCTGCTGGCGGCATAGAAGCGGTCATTTTTGTAAAACCCACAATATCGGCAAAAAGAATCGTCACTTGTTCATGACTATCGGCAATACGCATATCATTATCTTTAAGCCGAGTAGCAATAGATTTAGGTAATACGTTAAGCAACAATTTTTCTGAACGCGCTTGCTCTAAGCTGAGCTCAAGCAAAGTACGCTCTTTTTGGCCTTGAAAATAGCGCATGACCGCATACAAAATACAGGTGGTGCCGATAATATTCATCAAAAAAAATGTATCTTTAATGTGTGGCGGAATTGGCAACGAATTGCCAGCGAACATGTAATTGAGCTTCCATGAAAGCGCTGCCAAAATTGCAAACAAAGCAAACCATGGCGTAGAAGGCCTAGTACCTAGAATCATCAGCGCGCCGATGGGAGATAAAATTGCCCAAATAGCAATGCCGCTAGAAGCTTGGTAACCGCCAATGGCCCACTGCATAAAAAACGGCATCACCAGCAACATGACCAGCTGTGTAAAAGTAAAATACTCGAATTTTTTACTGCGATAAAATATAAGCAGGCTAGCGTATGACACAATGATATATACATAAGGCACTGCCGCCATTAGGGCATAGCCCTCACCCAAACCAGATAATGTATATATCCAAAATATACACACCAAACTTTCGGCAAAAACCAATAGCATTAGAATGGCTTTTCCCAAAGCAGAGTCAGTTGGGTTACTCAGGCTTTGCCAGAATTCTCTAGTGACAAAGCTGGTATGTGTGGTAGATGGTACTTTTGAATTAAGCATAAAAATAAGTATTTTTAAGCAATCATTATAGTGAATAAATTATTACGCGTACTATAACGTAAGAAACACCTATGCACCACAGTCTCTCTATCTGCCAACAGCATTAATTAAAAAAATAATGCATTTTTGCTTGATTTACCCTTTGCTTAGGTTTATTGTTTAGCTCGCGCTTGCAAATTATTAAGGCACTAACGGTTAAGCCAACTGTAACATTCAACTTGCAATTATAACAATTCAAAAAATTTACAGCGCAATGCGGATTAGCGAATAGAAACACTACATTAACACGAGCAAAACTAGAGGAGTTAGTATGGACAGCGATACTGAAGTGAGTGGTACGGGGTTGGACGCCTTAAAAGGCCTTGGCGTAAAAATCCCTTACAAAGCCAAATACGATAATTTTATTGGTGGCAAATTTGTGGCTCCAGTAAAGGGTGAGTATTTTGATGTGGTTTCGCCGATTACAGGTAAAAATTACACCAAAGCGGCTCGTTCCAGCGCTGAAGATATTGAGCTAGCTTTAGACGCAGCACACAAAGCCGCCGATGCTTGGGGCAAAACTTCATACACCGAGCGCTCTAATTTATTGCTTAAGATTGCAGATCGTATTGAACAGAATCTTGAACTCATCGCTACCGCAGACACGGTAGATAACGGTAAGCCAATTCGTGAAACGATGAATGCGGATATTCCACTTACCGTTGATCACTTCCGCTATTTTGCTGGCGCTATTCGCGCGCAAGAAGGCTCAATTTGCGAAATCGACAATGACACCATCGCCTATCACTACAACGAGCCACTAGGCGTAGTTGGTCAAATTATTCCTTGGAACTTCCCAATTTTAATGGCGGCTTGGAAGCTAGCGCCAGCTTTAGCTGCAGGCAACTGCGTGGTGCTAAAACCAGCAGAATTTACGCCCATTAGTATTTTAATTATGATGGAAGTAATTGCTGATTTATTGCCGCCAGGCGTGATTAACATTGTGAACGGTTATGGCCGCGAAGTAGGTGCGCCGCTTGCCAACAGCAAACGTATCGCCAAAATTGGCTTTACTGGCTCTACCGCAACAGGCCGTGCCATTGCCACTGCAGCAGCCAGCAATCTTATCCCTGCCACGCTAGAATTAGGTGGTAAATCACCTAATGTGTTCTTTGCCGATATTATGGATGAAGATGATGCGTTTTTTGATAAAGCCATTGAAGGCTTGGTATTGTTTGCGTTTAACCAAGGTGAGGTTTGTACTTGCCCATCACGCGCCATTATTCAAGCGTCTATTTACGACAAATTTATGGAACGTGTGATGACGCGCGTAAAAGCTATTAAACAAGGCAATCCGCTAGATCCAAACACCATGCTGGGCGCACAAGCCTCTGTAGACCAATTGAATAAAATCATGAACTACATCGATATTGGCAAACAAGAAGGTGCAGAAGTATTGTGCGGCGGCAATCGTAAAATGTTAACTGGCGACTTAGCTGATGGCTACTATGTTGAGCCAACTTTGCTAAAAGGTAACAACAAAATGCGCGTGTTCCAAGAAGAGATTTTTGGCCCAGTGCTGGCTGTGACCACATTTAAAGATGAAGCCGATGCATTGGCGATTGCTAATGACACCATTTTTGGCTTGGGCGCAGGCGTGTGGAGCCGTAATGGCACAACCGCTTACCGCATGGGCCGTGGCATTAAAGCAGGCCGTGTCTGGACTAACTGCTACCATGCTTATCCAGCGCATGCAGCATTTGGTGGCTACAAAGAGTCTGGTATTGGCCGCGAAAATCACAAAATGATGCTAGACCATTACCAACAAACCAAAAACTTGCTCGTCAGCTACAATCCGAATAAACTAGGTTTTTTCTAGTAGATTAGGTCTTCTTCTAATTTGAGATTTTGTTAAAATTAGATAAAATCAAGGGGCGGGTTTACTCGCCCCTTATTATTTGGAGTTAGTCATGAATACTGTGACAGATAATATACCGCAAACCGTAAACGATCCCGAAAAAACTAAACGTGTTTCGGCCACACCCAGCGCATTGGCGCTTATTAATAGGCTCACCACTGAGCATGGGCCAATTGCATTTTTGCAATCAGGCGGCTGTTGTGAGGGCAGTGGGCCGATTTGTATGCCGATTAACGAATTTAACCCCAGTGCGTCCGATGTGATTTTAGGTGAGTGGAAAGACGCCACTTTTTATATGGGTGATAGCCATTTTACCTTTGCCGAAAATATGCACACCATTTTAGATGCCACACCCAATTCTAGCGGCTCATTCTCCCTCGACTGTGGTACTGGCTTTGCGTTTATCACTGGCGGCAGATTATATAGCGATGAAGAATTAGCCGCGTTGCCGCCTGTGGTACGGGTTGGATATTAATCAACTTTAACTGCGTACAAAAAATAATGCTCTACGAGGCAATATCCATGCGGCTTACAGAGCAGGCATATTAATGCCACTTAAAGCACGAACTAAAAAGTGCATTTTTTTGCCTGTAAATTAAATGCAAACTCAGGTAGAATCACAGCTGGCGGGCCTCCCCGCATTGTAAAGTAGCCAATCTGGTCAGATGCGGAAGCAAGCAGCCACAACTACCAAGCAAGTGCCGGGGGCAAGGCTCGCCTCCTCAGTTCACAATCAAAAATAACAGTGTTGTCGCGTTTTTCCGTACAAACACGTACTGCCTGCAACGCTCCGCCTTATTCTTTTTGATTTTTCAACGAAATTAGTACACGAGCAGTTTAATGCCAATTAGTTTTAGTTGTATTGCTGAATTTCGGCTAAAATTTAGCCTATGTCATATCAAGTCCTCGCGCGCAAATACCGCCCAAAAAGCTTCGAAAATCTAGTTGGGCAAGACCACGTTGTACGTGCTCTCACCAACGCATTAGACCAGCAACGTTTACATCATGCCTACTTATTTACAGGCACGCGAGGCGTTGGCAAAACCACCCTCGCCCGCATTTTGGCCAAATCGCTTAATTGTGAAACTGGAATCACCGCCAAGCCCTGCGGCATTTGCGATGCCTGTACTGGCATTGATGCAGACCGTTTTATTGATTACATTGAGATTAACGCCGCCTCTACACGCGGCATTGACGATGTACGTACGTTGCTAGAACAAGCCACCTATGCGCCGACGCAAGGTCGCTTTAAAATTTTCATGCTCGATGAAGTACATCAACTAACTAAAGAGGCATTCAATGCGCTGCTAAAAACGCTGGAGGAGCCGCCAGCGCATATTAAATTCATACTTGGCACTACTGACCCGCAAAAAGTGCCAGTGACCGTGCTAAGCCGTTGTTTGCAGTTTAATTTGCGGCAAATGGCCAGCCCGACCATTTCAAACCATTTAAAAAGTGTACTTAGCCAAGAAAATATTGCTTTTGAGGCGGCGGCAATTCATCTCATTTCTCGCGCAGCGGCTGGCAGTATGCGTGATGCACTATCGCTGACTGACCAAGCCATTGCCTATGGTAATCAAACCGTGAATGAAGCTGAAGTGCGCAGTATGCTGGGTGCGATTGATCAAAGTTATTTATATGAATTGTTGGCTGCCCTGCACGCCGATAACGGCGCGAAGGTTGTCGAAATCGCCAAGCAAATGGAAGCGCGTAGTTTGTCATTTGAAGCAGCGCTGAACGATTTGGCCAATTTACTGCATCAGATTGCCATTGCGCAAACCGTGCCGCAAAGCATTGCAGATGATTTGCCAGAGCGCCCTGCTTTATTGGGTTTGGCGCAACAATTAAGCGCAGAAACGGTGCAGCTTTATTACCAAATTGCGCTGCTGGGTCGCCGTGATATTAGCCTAGCACCCGATGAGTACGCTGGCTTTACCATGACATTGTTGCGTATGTTGGCATTTATGCCAACCGAAAAAGCTGCATTTGCGCCACAAATAAATTCAAAACCAGCTACTACCATTATTGCGATCGAGGTTAAAGCTAAACCAGCTGCAGTTGAGCCGGTAGACATTGAACCAGTGCAAGTAGATACAGTTATCAAAACAGATGCGCTGCAACCGCAAGGGTTGTCCCCGCAGAATATGCCAGCTGAAGCTGGTTATACATACGTGAAACCAAATATCCATAAGGCTTCTAAGGCATCTATTTCAGCCTCGACAGGTTTTGATGGTAATTGGCGCAAATTAGTCGAGCAAAACTTGAAGCTTGGCCTTGCGCGAGCGCTCGCGCAGAATTGCGAGCTAATGAGCTATGATGAGAACAGCTTAAATTTACGCGTGGCTAGCGCGCAGAAACACCTAGTCAGCGCCAGTTATCAAGACAAATTAGCCAGTGCTATTAACGAGTATTTTGGTCGAAAAATACACCTAAATATTGTAGTGGCTAGCGATGTGCAAACAGAAATCGTCACGCCAGCTAAACAAAACGCTATCGAAAAAGCAGTGATTCAATCGAGTGCCGAAGCTGCCATTATGAATGACGATTTTGTTAAAGTGCTGATGAATGATTTAGGGGCAACCATTATCCCCAATTCAATTAAACCCAATTAAAAAGGAGCAGAAAGATGATGAAAGGCGGCATGGGCAACATGATGAAACAAGCCCAAATGATGCAAGCCAATATGCAAAAAGCTCAGGTTGAGCTGGCTGAAACGTTGGTAGAAGGCACTGCAAGTAACGGTTTGGTGAAAATCAGCATGACTTGTAATAACACTGTAAAGCGCGTAATAATTGATGATGCGGCTATGGACGACCGCGAAACATTAGAAGACTTGCTGCTTATTGCACTAAATGATGCGCGCGCAAAAGCAGAGGCGACAAGTAATGCACGGATGAGTGGCATGATGCCAGCAGGCATGAAATTACCATTTTAAAAACGGCTATTTTTAAATTATAAGGCTTGCAAATACTGTGTTAAAAACTTTCTCAAAATCCTCATGTAATAAAGCATACATTCCAGTTTTTCGAAAGTTTTTGCCTCGTCTTAGTTTCGCTCGTTATGGCTTCGCTCGTTACGTTTTTTTACCTACTTAAGTTGTGAAAAATCCACCCGCATTAGAGCAACTCATCGACGCATTACGTTGCTTGCCAGGCGTGGGACCAAAATCGGCGCTGCGCATGGCTTATTACTTACTGCAGCGTGATCGCAAAGGCGCTAATGCATTAGCGCTTTCGCTGCAAAACGCGCTGCAAGTACTGGGGCATTGCACAGGGTGCAATAATTTTTCAGAAAGTGTTATTTGTCCGCTGTGTACATCAGAAAAACGTGAGGCGACTCAACTATGCGTTGTGGAAATGCCCACCGATTTAATGATGATGGAGCAAACCCACTCCTATACAGGCATGTATTTTGTGTTGATGGGCAGACTATCACCTTTAGACGGCATAGGCCCAAAAGAAATTAATTTAGATAAACTGATCAAGCGCGCACAAGACGGGGTGGTAAAAGAGGTGATTTTAGCCACCAATTACACAGTGGAAGGCGAAGCGACTGCGCATTACATTAGCGAGCTACTCAAAATACGCGGTATCGCTGTTAGCCGCATTGCGCGGGGCCTACCTATGGGCGGCGAGATTGAATATGTGGATAGCGGGACGCTTTCAATGGCGTTGCTTGGGCGTAAATCGCTTTAAAATTAGGCTAATACTTTTAGCAAGTCATTTGGATGCTGAATCATCGCATCTGCGCCCCACTCAGCTGGCTTATCGCTTGCATCAATATAACCAAACAAAGCCACCACCGTTTGTATGCCAGCCGCTTTACCAGCTTGAATATCACGCTCAGCATCGCCCACGTAAACACACTGTTCAGGCTTGACAC
>JANMBK010000219.1:0-2085 GCA_031360365.1 Methylophilaceae bacterium | reverse complement strand
TTGCATTATCTTGATTTTGTGATGGATAAAGTGGATATGATTTTATTGATGTCAGTAAATCCAGGGTTTGGTGGGCAAAAATTCATTCCGTCTACTTTGCAAAAACTAAAACAAGCAAGGGCGCGCATTGATGCTTACACCAAAGAAACAGGCCGCGAGATTTGGCTTGAAGTGGATGGTGGCGTAAACGCGATGAACATTGCAGAAATTGCTAAAGCTGGTGCAGATACTTTTGTAGCGGGCAACGCGATTTTTACGCAAGGAAAAGACACTGATAAAAATCGTTATAATACGGTAGTGAGCGAGCTGCGCGCTTCACTTGCAGCGGCGTAACCATTTAAATAAAAATTCTCAAGATGAAGTTTAGTTTATGCATTCTGGTTTAAACAGTCGATGGCAAAACAGTTGGCGTTAATTATTTAACGCCTGCATTTGTTTTGCCATTTTAAACTAGAATAATTGAGGATTTTTTATGTTGTTACCAATCACACAAACCGAATTTAGCGCGCTCGCTAAACAAGGTTACAACCGAATTCCGTTGGTGTTAGAGACGTTTGCTGATCTTGATACGCCACTTTCACTTTACCTTAAGCTTGCTAATGCGCCGTTCTCTTACTTGCTAGAAAGCGTGCAAGGCGGAGAGCGTTTTGGCCGCTATTCCATCATCGGCCTACCCGCCAAAACGCGTATTGTGGCGAATAGTTTTAAGGTAGAAGTTTTACAAGATAATAAAGTGTTAGAAACGCACGAAAACACCAATGCGCTTGATTTTGTTAAAACATTTCAAGCGCGTTTTAAAGTACCGCCATATGCTGGCTTGCCACGTTTTACCGGCGGGCTGGCAGGCTATTTTGGCTATGAAACCATTCGCTATATTGAAAAGCGCTTAGCTAATACTAACAAACCAGATGATATCAATACACCCGATGTGTTGTTGATGATTTCTGAAGAAATTGCGGTTGTAGATAACTTAAGTGGCAAACTTTATTTTATTGTTTATGCTGACCCAACTAAGGTTAGCGCTTACGAAAACGCGCAAATGCGTTTGACAGAATTAGTGCAGAAGCTGCGCAATACGGTGGCTATTCCACAATCTGAACCCACAGCCAAAACGCAAGCCACATCAGAGTTTGGCGAAGATAACTTTAAAGCCGCTGTTAAGCAAGCGCAAAGCTATATTTTAGAAGGCGACATCATGCAAGTTGTGTTAAGCCAGCGTATGAGCCAGCCATTTAGTGCGCCGCCGCTTTCACTTTACCGCGCGTTGCGTAGCTTAAACCCTTCGCCGTATATGTTTTATTACGACATGGGTGATCACCACGTGGTGGGCGCCTCACCCGAGATTCTGGTGCGCTTAGATGACGGCGGTGTAACTTCTCGCCCGATAGCTGGCACACGTCCGCGTGGCAAAACGCGCGAGCAAGATTTGGCGCTGGCGGACGAGCTTTTAGCCGACCCAAAAGAGCGCGCTGAGCATGTGCAACTCATGGATTTAGGCCGCAACGATGTTGGCCGCGTGGCGCAAATTGGCACGGTAAAAGTCACCGATAATATGCTGATAGAGCGCTACAGCCACGTCATGCATATTGTGAGCAACGTCGAAGGCAAGCTGAAACCTGGGCTAGATGCAATTGACGTACTGAAAGCGACCTTTCCTGCAGGCACGGTTTCAGGTGCGCCAAAAGTCCGCGCCATGGAAATTATCGACGAGCTAGAACCGAGCAAACGCGGCATTTATGCAGGTGCAGTGGGTTACTTGGGTTTTGATGGCGATATGGACGTGGCGATTGCCATTAGAACTGGCGTGATTAAAAACAATATGCTCTACGTGCAAGCAGGGGCGGGCATTGTGGCCGATTCTATTCCCCAAAGCGAATGGGATGAAACGCAAAATAAAGCCAAAGCCGTGTTGCGCGCTGCTGAATTGGTGCAACTAGGTTTAGATAGTACAAGTCATGATAGTAAAGCGGGACTTGATTTGAAAGAAGGGCAATAGAATGTTGCTGATGATTGATAACTATGATTCTTTCACCTACAACTTAGTCCAGTATCTAGGTGAGCTGGGGCAGGACGTGCAGGTTTACC
>JANMBK010000202.1:0-3274 GCA_031360365.1 Methylophilaceae bacterium | reverse complement strand
TGATAAGGCGAAAATTATGGTGCTTGTTTCACATGATACTAAATTGCTTAGAACTTTTTGTAATCGAGTTATTTGGCTCGATCACGGACAGGTTAAACAAGATGGTGAGTGCAACAACGTAATTGATCAATATACACTGGAATCAAAAGGCAAATGATGGAGTTACGTCGGATTGCTGCAACAAAATCTTGGAAGAAAAATAATGTAACACTGTATGAGTCTTTGAAGGGTTCTTTACTAGGGAAGACCTATATTCGCTATTTTAAGCATTATCCTTTTATTCACGGTTTTACAATTTACGCTTGGGAAAGATTATTACCAATTGGATTTTTAATATATATAACATTTAGTAGGTTAAATATTTTTACTGAGTCTAAGTATAAACGCATACCTCTTAAAAAAACTTCTGATCATTTGTTGACTCGGCAAGTGATACTACCAAAGCAATCTGTATTAATGCCATTACCGGATATTTTTCCGAAAAATAATAATGGAACATTAAATTTAAAAACTGAATACGAGTTCCCTGAAATATTCATTTCAACATTCAAAAATTGCACAGTAACTGGGGCAAGTAATTTTTTAAATGTAGATAATAGTGTGGTTTGTCATGACCTTATTCGAGCAAGTCATGACTACACCAGCGAAGAATTACATGGCCGGTTTATTATTAATGCAAAAAAATCGCTTGTTACTTTGCTTTCAAATGTTGAAGTAAGTGCTGAGATTGAAAATGGAGTTGTATTTACTGATGCAGTCAGTGGTAATTACGTACACTTTTTAACAGAGGTACTTCCAAGAGTTTTCTTATTTAGTAAAGAATATCCAAACTCAAATACTAGTTTAGTTATTGATTACGGATTACATCCAAATATAATGCAAGCACTTGGAATGGTGATTGGGAATAACATTAATATAATAGGACTTGAAACAGATGCTCACATATTAGTGAAATCACTCCAAGTTGTATCTCCTTGCGGTTACATTCCGTTTCAGCGCAGAGTTAACACTAAACATTTAACAGATCATTCGGATGGCGTTTTTAGCCCAATTGCATTAGGTATGATGAGTGATTTTATAAAGAAAAGCGTTTCCAAATTAGTGAGTACATCAAAACTTAAGAAAATTTTTATTAAACGTAATTCCAAAATCAGAAATCTAGCTAACGCAGAAGATATTGAGCATATCTTGGTTGCAGATGGATTTACGGTCATTGAACCAGAAAGTCTTAGTTTTATAGACCAGGTTAATATTTTTTCTAATGCTGAAGTTGTCGTTGGCGCAACTGGTGCTGCTTTTGGAAATTTAATATTCTGTAACTCAACAACAAAAATTATAATTTTAACTTCTGATTATAAAAATATGATTTATGGCTACTGGCAAAGTATGGCAAATGCCGTAGGGAATAAGGTGACTTATGTGATAGGAGAAAGTGTGGACGTTAATTCTCATCTTCATAGTAATTTTCAGATTAATATCTCAGACATTAAAGATGCAATTGCTGGTTAGAGTTTGCCAATCCAATTTAATTATTAAGAAATTATAGCTATGATTAAAATACATCCAACAGCATATGTTGACCCACAAGCTAAGCTAGGGCTGGATGTGGAAATTGGCGCTTTTTGTATAGTTCACGGCAATGTTGTCATTGGAGATCGCACTAAAATTAATGCCTACTCAGAAATTGGTTTGCCTACACCACTTGGTGATGGCTCTCCGCTTAGATTTGGTGATGACTCCCTAGTTAGATCGCATTCTATTTTTTATGAGTCCTCTACTTTTGGTCAAAAGTTGGTAACTGGACATAGGGTAACTGTTAGAGAAAACACGCTAGCAGGACAAGGTTTTCAGATTGGTACCTTGACTGAAATACAAGGCGACTGCGAAATAGGTGATCATGTTCGTTTTCAATCGGGAATATTTGTTGGCAAAAAAACAAAAATTGGTCATTTTGTCTGGATATTGCCACAAGTTGTTCTAACAAACGATCCTACGCCCCCTAGTAATACTTTACTGGGATGTAATATTGAGGACTATGCCAGTATTGCAGCTATGGCAGTAATACTGCCGGGTGTTACTGTGGGTAAGTATTCATTGGTAGCAGCACATGCTTGCGTCAGTAAGGATGTGCCACCATACATGGTGGTTGCGGGTGTGCCAGCTCGCGTTATCGGCGAGGCCAATTCAATTAAACTGAGAGATGGTTCTGATGAGTCCGCATATCCATGGACCAGACATTTTCATCGTGGATATCCAGATAATGTTGTTGATGAATGGAAGCAAGAGGCTAAGCTAGAGTTAGTCAAGAAAAGTATTTAAGAATAAGGAATTAATAATGATTGAACATTGTAAAATAATCGATTTACCAAGAATAAATGACCCTAGAGGGAACCTTACTTTTATTGAGGGCGGCGGGCGACATATTCCTTTTGATATTAAACGAGTGTATTACCTTTACGATGTTCCTGGAGGCTCAGAGCGCGGAGGACATGCACACAAAGCATTACATCAATTGATTATTGCCATGTCAGGTTCTTTTGATATCCATATTGATGATGGGTATGAGAAAAAAACTATTCATATGAATCGTAGTTACTATGGGCTTTATATATGCCCGATGATTTGGCGTGAAATTGATAATTTTTCATCGGGCGCAGTGTGTATGGTATTAGCTTCAAATTATTTTGATGAAGATGATTATTATCGCGATTACCCTCAATTTTTATCTGATGTGCATGGAGTTGTATGATGGTTGTTCCCTTTCTTGATCTTAAACGACTTCATGAAGAAATTCGTGAGCCTCTTGAAGCCGCATTTAAAAAGGTGCTTGACTCTGGCTGGTTTATAACTGGCCCAGAAGTTGAAGCGTTTGAATCTGAATTTTCTGCTTATAGTGATGTAAAGCATTGTGTTGGGCTAGGAAATGGATTAGATGCAATTCATTTGTTATTAAGGGCTTATGAAATTGGCCCAGGAGATGAAGTTTTAGTACCATCAAACACGTTCATTGCAACTTGGCTGGCAGTGAGTCAATGTGGTGCCACGCCCGTACCAGTTGAACCTGATATAAATACACACAATATTAATCCAGATGCTCTAGTTGCAGCTATCACTTCCAGAACAAGAGCTATTATTCCGGTGCACTTGTATGGTCAGCCAGCAGATATGGATCCAATTAATGCAATTGCCAAACAGTATGGCTTGATTGTTATTGAAGATGCGGCGCAAGCACAAGGTGCTCGTTATAAAGGCCGCCGAGTAGGTTCTCTTGGGC
>JANMBK010000285.1:0-5692 GCA_031360365.1 Methylophilaceae bacterium | reverse complement strand
GATGGATTTGTCATCTCGGGTGGTGGTGGCATTGTGGTGTTAGAGGAATACGAACACGCTAAAGCGCGCGGCGCAAAAATCTATGCAGAAGTGGTGGGTTATGGCGCTACATCAGATGGCTATGATATGGTCGCACCAAGTGGTGAAGGCGCGGAGCGTTGCATGAAACTAGCGCTTGAAGGTATTGATCACGTTGATTACATTAACACCCACGGTACCAGCACGCCTGTTGGCGATACCAAAGAGTTAGAAGCGATTCGTGCTGTATTTGAAGCGGGCCAATATGGTACAACACCTGCAATTGCCTCTACAAAATCACTCAGTGGACATGCTTTAGGCGCAGCGGGCGTAAACGAGGCAATTTACACGCTGATTATGATGGAAAATAATTTCATTGCGGCATCGGCCAATATTGATACCTTAGATTCAGCAGCAGAGGGCTTAAATATTGTGCGCCAACGCATAGATAATGTGAAAATTACCACGGCGTTAACCAACAGTTTTGGCTTTGGCGGTACTAATGCAACGCTTACTTTGTCCACCAAAAACTTATAAGGCGCGTTACTAAATTGTTCACATCTATAAAGTAAGCAAAAAATGAAAACAAAAATATTTAGTATCTTATTGATTCTATTTTATTTAGTAGGCTGCGCCACCATGAGGGGCGACCGCACAGTAAACGTGACAGGCGACCAAATCGCGCAAAAGTTGAATGAAAAACTAGCCTTACCCATTTCATTACTTAAAGTATTTGATGTGAATTTATCAAACTCACTGGTGACTTTTGACAAAACCACTGGCCGCATGATAACCACCATGGACACCAAATTAAGTAGTCAAATGCTTGATAAAACTTTGCTAGGCAAGCTTGGTATTTCTGGAAAACTGCGTTTTGATGCGGCTACCAGTACAGTGGTTTTAGATGAGCCGAAAATTGATAATATTAATTTTGAAGGCACTGATAGTAAATTTAACGAAGTTTTTAGCGCCATGGCTAAAACGGTGGGTAGCGAAATGTTAAATGGCTTAACTTTATATACGGTGAAGCCTGAAGATTTAAAATTTGGCGGAACGACTTACGCGCCAAAAGATATGGTGGTAACCGATAATGGTCTGCAGCTGACTTTATCGCCAGCCAAATAATGGTTTAATTTGTAGACTAATTTTTAGAAGCCCCGCCATTGCGGGGTTTTTTACGATGAGAAAAATGAATTTTTTATTGACATATTTACTAGCAATTTTGGTTGCACTTTCTTCAATGTCAGCTGAAGCAGCAACCAAAAATAAAAGCAAAAAAAAGCTAAAAAAAACCACGCAAATAGTGTCGCCCTATGTCATCACTATTGGCTACCCCACTACCGTTGCAGCTTACAGCGCGATTAAAGCGCGTAATGACGTCGCCATCAAACCTAACGCGAAACCATTTGGTTGGCAGCAACGCAGTGGGCCGTGGTATGTGGCGACCGAACGCGCTGATTTACAAAAACAAGGTAATTTTGAATGGGCATTTACCGAGCCCGGTCATTACGCCCACCCCAGCGCGGTAAAGCGCATGATTGATGTTGGCTCTACTGATCACGTGTATGTCGATATGGCATTTAAATGTGGCGCCGAAAATAGAGCCAATTGCGAAAAGCTATTAACCGAATTTAAAGAAGTGAATTTATTTATTAGAAAAGTTTATCAAAAGCAATACATTGTGAGTGCAGACGGGCAACCCGCGTGGAATGGCGTTGATAGTTTGGAGTAGGCACAGCTTAGAGTAAACAATTGAAATTAGATAGATTATATAGCGTGACAAAAAACATGCCCTAAGAGGCAATATCCATGCGCTCTACAGGCATGCCATTTAAAGCATTAAATCAATAAAGCCGCCGCCACTTTGCGGCCTTCACTCATTAGAATATTGTAGGTTCTGCAAGCCGCGGCGGTGGTCATGCATTCTAGCGGAATGTTCTTTGCAGTGAGATTTTGCACAATTTTTGGGTGCAAAAACTGATGTTTTTCACCTGTGCCCAGCAGAACCACTTCTGGCTTCAAATCAATCAATTCTTCAAAATGTGCTGCGTTTAAGCTGGCAAAATCGGTCGCATGCCAGTCGAGTATCAGCTTATCTGCCAACACAATTAAGTTTTGTGTGTACTTTTGTTTATTCACTGCAATAAAATGCGCATCATCATCCAAGCCATAACCGGTGATTAAATAATTATTTTCTGCGGTGGTTAAATGTAGCCTCATGTGCGTATTCTATCTCAGTTTTGGCCTGCCTTACATTGAACGAGAAGCCCAATTTAAGGTAAACTTACACCTATGAATGACATTAAAATATTGCCTAAAAAACCATCCATAAAGCGACTGGCAAAATCTAACAAGCTTGCTAATGTTTGCTACGATATTCGCGGCCCAGTGCTGCAACGAGCGCGCCAAATGGAAGATGAAGGCCAACGCATTATTAAGCTAAATATTGGCAACCCTGCTTCGTTCGGTTTTGAAGTGCCTGAAGAAATCATGCAAGACGTGATTCGCAACATGGGCGATGCTGGCGGTTATACCGATAGCAAAGGCCTGTTCGCACCGCGCAAAGCTATTATGCACTCCACGCAAGCCAAGCATATCAAAGGCGTCACAGTAGATGACATTATCATCGGTAATGGCGTTTCTGAACTCATTGTGATGGCCATGCAGGCGCTTGTGAATAATGGCGACCAAGTATTAGTGCCGATGCCCGATTACCCCTTGTGGACAGCAGCAGTAACACTGGCGGGCGGCACAGCACGCCATTATGTGTGCGATGAAGCCACTGGCTGGCTGCCCGATTTAGCCGATATCGAGGCCAAAATTACTGCCAATACACGCGGCATCGTGGTGATTAATCCCAATAATCCTACCGGTGCGCTGTACCCTCGCGAAACTTTAGAAGGCATTATTGAAATTGCGCGTCACCATGATTTGGTGGTTTTTGCCGATGAAATTTACGACAAAGTGTTGTACGACGAAAATGTACACACGTCTATTGCTTCATTGGCAGACAATGTGCTGTTTGTGACTTTTAATGGGCTATCAAAAAACTATCGCACTTGTGGTTACCGTGCAGGTTGGATGGTGATTTCTGGCGAAAAAGACCACGCTGGTGATTACATAGAAGGTCTAAATATGCTGGCCAGTATGCGCTTATGCGCCAATGTGCCAGGCCAAATGGCCATTCAAACTGCATTGGGCGGTTACCAAAGTATCGAGGACTTAGTGTCACCTGCGGGCAGGCTTTGCAAACAACGTGACCTAGCTTACGACATGATTACGGCGATTCCTGGTGTGACCTGCGTTAAGCCAAAAGCGGCGATGTACTTGTTCCCCAAGCTTGACCCAAAAATTTATCCGATTGCAGATGACCAGCAGTTTATTTTAGATTTGTTGCTAGAAGAAAAAGTATTACTAGTGCAAGGCACGGGTTTTAATTGGAAAACACCTGATCATTTCCGCATTGTGTTTTTGCCCAATGTAGATGATCTGACCGAAGCGATGAAACGCATTGCCAGATTTTTAGAACATTATAGAAAAAAACATGGAGCATTAGTTTGAGGCAATTAAGAGTAGGTTTGTTAGGCATCGGCACCGTTGGCGGTGGTACTTATGCGGTTTTAACGCGTAACGCGGCAGAAATCACGCGCCGCACCGGTGTGGCCATTAACGTGGTGCAAGTAGCAGATAGAAATATTGAACATGCTAAAAAAGTTACTGGCGGCAATGTGGATGTGACTAACGATGCATTTGCGGTGGTGAACAATCCTGCTATAGACGTGGTGGTTGAACTGATTGGCGGCTATACACTTAGTAAAGAGTTGGTACTAAAAGCCATCGCAAACGGCAAGCACGTAGTAACTGCCAACAAGGCGCTACTGGCTTTGCATGGCAACGAGATATTCGCCGCAGCACTTGCAAAAAATGTCATTGTTGCGTTTGAGGCAGCTGTGGCAGGTGGCATTCCCATTATTAAAGCGCTACGTGAGGGCTTAGGCGCTAATAAAATTGAGTGGGTGGCGGGCATAATTAACGGCACCACCAATTTTATACTTACCGAAATGTGTGAAAAAGGTTTGGCATTTGCCGAGGTACTAGGCGAGGCGCAACGTTTGGGCTATGCGGAGGCTGACCCAACCTTTGATGTGGAAGGTATTGATGCTGCGCACAAGCTCACCATTATGTCTGCGATTGCTTTTGGTATGCCGATGAAATTTGAGCAAGCCTATACTGAAGGCATCACCAAGCTGCAGCAAACCGATATTCAATACGCCGAAGAGCTGGGTTATCGCATTAAATTGTTGGGGATTGCGAAACGAACAGATATTGGCGTTGAGCTGCGCGTGCATCCTACACTTATTCCAGAGAAGCGCTTAATCGCTAACGTCAATGGCGCGATGAATGCGGTAGTGGTAAAAGGAGACGCGGTTGGCCCAACTCTGTATTACGGCGCAGGTGCAGGCGCAGAGCCCACAGCTAGTGCGGTCGTGGCCGATTTGATGGATGTTGCGCGATTGAGTAGTGCAACGGTTGAGCAGCGCGTGCCTTACTTGGCTTTCCAGCCTGGCAGCGTAGCTGATTTGGCTGTGTTACCTATTAATGAAATCAATAGTGCCTATTACCTACGTTTACGTGCCAATGACAAGCCGGGCGTGCTGGCGGGCGTGACCAAAATTTTGGCTGACCGCAATATTTCGATTGATGCCATGCTGCAAAAAGAGCCAGATGATAATGAAACTGAAGCTGACATAGTAATTTTGACGCATATTACTCAAGAAAAAAATATGGATGCAGGTATCGCCGCGATTGAAGCGCTACCTGCGATTGTCGGTAAAGTGGTTAAAATCCGTATGGAAGAATTAGGCAAGTAATCAATGAGGTATATTTCCACCCGTGGGCAATCGCCTGCATTGAGTTTTAGCGAAATTTTATTAGGTGGCCTTGCGCCCGATGGCGGCTTGTATCTACCTGAAACTTACCCGCAATTTAGCGATGCTGATTTAGCTGCCATGCGCGGCATGAATTATCGCGATTTAGCTTTTGCAATTTTAAGTCGTTTAGTCGACGACATTCCTGCCGCAGATTTAAAGGCGATTATCGATAAGACCTATCGTGCAGATGTATATGGTTTTGTTCACAAAGGCCAAAACGCAGACGACATCGCACCGATTTTAAAATTAGAAGATAACTTATATCTGTTAAGCCTTTCCAACGGCCCAACACTGGCGTTTAAAGATATGGCCATGCAGCTGCTGGGTAATTTATTTGAATATGTGCTGGCAAAAAAAGGTGAAACCACCAATATTTTGGGAGCTACTTCTGGCGACACGGGCAGCGCGGCGGAATATGCCATGCGTGGCAAACAAGGTGTGCGCGTGTTTATGCTAAGTCCCTATAAAAAAATGAGTCGCTTTCAAAGCGCGCAAATGTTCAGCTTGCAAGACGACAATATTTTCAATATCGCGGTCAACGGCGTGTTTGACGATTGCCAAGATATGGTGAAAGCAGTGTGCAACGACGCGGCTTTTAAGGCGAAATACAAAATCGGCGCGGTGAATTCCATCAACTGGGGTCGCATCGTCGCGCAAGTGGTTTACTACTTTAAAGGCTATTTTGCCGTGACGCAAAACAACGCGCAGAAGGTGGATTTTGCAGTGCCTAGCGGCAATTTCGG
>JANMBK010000167.1:0-16067 GCA_031360365.1 Methylophilaceae bacterium | reverse complement strand
ACGTTAGTCGGCACAAAAGCTGAAACGTCGCCTGCGGCAGTTTCAATGACTGGCAATGCAGTCAATGAGCCTGTTTTACCTTTAACGGCACCGTTAGTGAATTTTTCTACATAGTCTTCATTCACGCGAGCTGCACGCTCTAACAAACGTGAGTGAATGTAGAACACATCGCCTGGGTAAGCTTCACGGCCTGGTGGACGACGTAATAGCAATGAAATTTGACGGTAAGCAATCGCTTGTTTGGTCAAATCATCATACACAATCAATGCATCTTCACCGCGGTCACGGAAGTATTCGCCCATGGTACAACCCGCATACGGCGCTAAGAATTGTAATGCAGCAGAATCTGATGCTGCTGCTGCAACTACGATCGTATAAGCCATCGCGCCGTTTTCTTCTAATTTACGCACCACGTTAGCAATGGTAGAAGCTTTTTGACCAATCGCCACATAGACGCAGGTCATGTTTTGACCTTTTTGGTTAATAATCGCGTCGATTGCTACTGCTGTCTTGCCTGTTTGACGGTCACCAATAATCAGTTCACGTTGACCGCGACCGACTGGTACCATTGAATCCACAGATTTCAAACCCGTTTGCACAGGTTGAGAAACTGATTTACGCGCAATAACGCCAGGTGCTACTTTTTCAATTTTGTCGGTCATTTTGGCGTTTACTGGGCCTTTGCCGTCAATCGGCTGACCTAGCGCGTTCACTACGCGACCAATAAGCTCTGGGCCAACTGGCACTTCCAAAATACGACCTGTGCATTTCACCACGTCGCCTTCGGTAATATGCTCGTAATCGCCCAAAACTACTGCGCCGACTGAGTCGCGCTCTAGGTTCAAAGCTAAACCGAACGTATTGCCTGGGAATTCGATCATCTCGCCCGCCATCACGTTAGATAAACCATGAATACGTACGATACCGTCGGTGACTGAAATTACAGTACCTTGAGTACGCGCCTCAGCTGAGGTAGAAAAATTTTCTAATCTGCTTTTTATCAGTTCACTGATTTCTGATGTAGATAACTGCATTTATGTCTCTCCTGTGCCCTACGCAGCAAGCGTATAGGCTAAATTTTGTAACTGACCTTTGACGGACGCGTCTATCACGGTATCGCCAACAATAATTTTAATACCGCCAATAATTTCAGGATCAACCGAAACTGTGGCTTCTACTTTTTTACCAAATTTGGTTTCTAAGCGCGCAACTAAATTTTTCACTTCCGCCACACTTGGCTTGGCAGCCACTATAATACTAGCTTCTAGCACACCTTCATCTTGCGCTTTTAATTCTTCAAACGCCGTAGTAATAGCTGGCAAAATCGACATGCGGCCATATTCCACCAATACTTTGATTAAATTTTGTGCGCTAACATTTAATTTATCGCCACACACTTTTAAAAAAGTCGCTTGCAAATCACTAGCCACTACTTTTGGGTCGTTAATATAAGCTCGCATATTCACGTCGCTTGCAACTTGTGTCGCGAAACCTAGCATCTCAGACCACTTGGCTAGCGCTTTTTGCTCTTTACCAAGCTTGTAAGCCGCTACCGCATAAGGCCGTGCAATGGTTGAAATTTCAGCCATCGTTTATAGCTCCGCCGCTAGGTTGCTTAGCATTTCAGAATGTGTTTTGCCATCAATCTCTTTACGCAAGATTTTCTCCGCGCCCGCAATTGCTAAGGCAGATACTTGCGCGCGTAAACCTTCTTTTGCACGGTTTACTTCTTGATCAATCTCAGCTTTTGCACCCGTTAAAATGCGCTCGCCTTCAACCTTGGCATTGCCTTTAGCTTCTTCCACAATTTGTGTCGCACGCTTTTCGGCTTGGCCAATAATTTCAGAGGCTTTTTGTTTGGCTTCGTTTAAAGTCACTTCTGACTTTTTCGCTGCGACTTCTAAGGCACTACGGCCTTCAGACGCTGCTGCCAAACCATCGGCGATTTCTTTTTGACGCATTTCGATCGCATTTAACAGCGGCGGCCAAATAAATTTAACCGTTACCCAAATTAATGCGGCGAAAGCAAAAGCTTGTGCGACAAGTGATAATCCTATTTCCATTATTTACTCCAAGTATTTAAGTCGTTAATTTGCGCTAGTCATGTTAGTGCTAGCAACCAAATTATTTCAGCTAATTACTTAGCTACTACGCTTAATAATGGGTTTGCAAATGCAAACATCATAGCTAAACCAACGCCAATAATGAAAGAAGCATCGATAAGGCCTAATAGCAGGAATACTTTACCTTGCAATTGTGGAATCATTTCTGGTTGACGCGCTGCGCCTTCCAAAAAGCTCGCACACATAATACCAATACCGATACAAGCACCCGCAGCGCCCAAACCAATAATTAAACCAATACCAATGCCTGTGTAGGCTTGAATCATTGCTAATGCATCCATTTTATTACCCTCTCAAGTGAAAATTACAACTGCTACCTATAAAAAAACTTACTACTATATCAACTTACTTTATTAATGACTTTCGTGCGCCATAGCTAAATAAACTACAGTCAACATCATAAATATGAAGGCTTGCAAAGCCACGATTAAAATATGGAAGATTGACCAAAAAGCGCCCAAAACAGCACCTGCCGCCATGCCCACAAGGCCTGTGGCTGCCCACATGCCGAGCAACAAGAAAATAACTTCGCCCGCATACATATTGCCGAATAAGCGCAATGAATGTGACAGTGGTTTTGAAACATATTCAATCATATTAAAAGCAAAGTTCGCGACAAACAGCAGCGGGCTTAACAACAAGCCTAGCCAGCCCATAATGCTTTGTGGCTTAAAGAGCTTTGCACCGCCGAATGGGGCATAAAATAGCTCGTGTATCCAGCCTCCCAAACCTTTGGCTTTAATCGAGAAGAAAATCATGAGAATCCACACTGCTAAAGCTAATGCGAATGTAGTATTAATGTCTGAAGTTGGTACTGGACGCCATTTTGCATGTTCGCCGCCTATTAAACTTGCTGCCCCTGCAACCCAATCCACAGGCAAAAAGTCCATTGCATTCATCGCTAGCACCCATAAAAATACGGTTAAGGCTGTAGGCGCAATAAAGCTGTGACGGTCGCCGTGGAAAATATTTTTAACTTGCTCATCCACAAAGCCAAAAATTAGCTCAACAAATGCCTGGCCTTTGGAAGGCACGCCAGATGTGGCCTTGCGTGCCACTAGCCAAATTAAACCCATCACCAATATACCCAAAACAACCGACATCACCAAACTATCAACATTCAATGTCCAAAAGCTACCTTTACCTACTGATTGCGTGTTAAAGCTTAAGTGGTGCTGAATGTATTCAGACGGGGTGAGTGCGATTTCCGCTTGATTTGCGTGTTCTGTAACCATATTAAAAATGCCTAAATAATTTTATATTTCTAAATCTTTATCTAGCTTGCTTATAGCCGCGCCTGAAACCAACGCCGCTGCCGCTAAACCTATAATGAGTGCAAATGGCACTAATTGTTTGTAAGCTTTAAAACCTAAAAACAGCAACACTATAATGATTAACACTTTGACGGCCTCAGCCTTCAATAAATTAACCAACACCGCTGTCGCTTCTAAACTTTTTCGCTGCGCAATTTTAGAGGCGATATACGCAGCTACGATTACCGCCGCTCCGCCAATTAAAGCTGACGCGCCCGCATGTAACCCTGATATTGCCAATGAAGCTATTGCGACAAAACCTGTTGCGATTAACTGCAACCGCAACATTTTGCTAAAAACCGCAACTGTTGTTGTATTTTCTGTCATCTGCAAATTGACTTAATAGCAAAGTCCGCGATTCTGAATTATTACGCGTTTTTAGTCAAGCACTTTTATCAAACAAAATGAGGCACTTAACTGTCAAAACAAGCTATTTAGCGCGATATTTTCTTTATGATCTCGTCTAGCTGAACTAAGTTACTGTAGTTAATTTTTAGCGTGCCAGAGCCGTTTGTATTTGCAGAAATACTTACACTTGCGCCAATTTTTTCGCTTAAAGTGTTTTGCAAAGCCAAAACGTCACGATTGACACTGATTTTGTGTGGTTTTACTTGTGCTTCAATATTTAACTTTTTAACTAAATTTTCTACATCGCGCACCGACAACTGCTGCTGAACAATTTTATTAGCCAGCATAATTTGTTGCGCAGCATTCAAACCAATCAGGGCACGTGCATGGCCCATATCTAGCTTATTATGCATAAGCAACTCTTGCACGGCATGAGTTAAGGTTAGCAAACGCAGTATATTCGAGACCGCTGTGCGCGAACGACCAACTGCCTCGGCCGCTTTTTCATGCGTCATGGCAAACTCGTCAATCAAACGCTTTATGCCTTGTGCCTCTTCTAATGGATTTAAATTTTCGCGCTGAATATTCTCTATTAAAGCCATCGCCAGTGCAGATTCATCAGCAATGTCCCGCACCAATACTGGCACTGTATCTATGCCTGCAATTTGGCTAGCGCGCCAACGCCGCTCGCCCGCAATAATTTCATATTTTTCTGGTGCTATTTCTCTCACCAAAATCGGCTGCATAATGCCCTGGGTTTTAATTGAATCTGCCAAGGTTTGCAATGCTGCATCATCCATATAGCTGCGAGGTTGATATTTACCGGGCTGCAATTGCGTCACATTCAGCATACGTTGCGCACCTTCCGCGCTCGTAGTTTCCTCATCGCCTGCCAACAAGGCATCTAAGCCACGCCCCAAACCTTTTGGTTTAACCATGCTTACTGTCCTTAACTATTTGATTTTTAAGTATTATTTCTTTTGCTAACTCTAAATAAGCTTGTGCACCGCGTGAAGATTTATCGTAAATCAACGCAGGCAAGCCATAGCTTGGCGCTTCAGCCAAGCGAATATTACGTGGTATCACTGTGTTGTAAACTTTATCGCCAAAATGGCTGACCAGCTGCGCTGATACTTGGTTTGCTAGCATATTGCGATTATCAAACATGGTGCGCAGCAAGCCCTCAATTTCAAGTTTGGCGTTTAAATTGGCGCGCACTTTTTTAATGGTATTCACTAAATCTGATAAGCCTTCCAGAGCATAATATTCACACTGCATTGGAATCATCACACTATCAGCTGCGGTTAGCGCGTTAACCGTGACCAAGTTGAGGGCAGGGGGGCAGTCGAGCAAAATGTAATCGTATTTTTGTTCTAGGCTATTTAACGCTTGTTTTAGACGCGTTTCACGAGCTAACTCATTGACTAGCTCTACCTCGGCACCTGCCAATTCACGGTTAGATGGCGCCACATGGTAGCCACCTTTTTCACTGCTTACAATGACTTCATTCAGCGATTTTTTGCCAATTAGCACATTATAAATACTATGTTTTAAGTGCGATTTGTCTACACCACTGCCTGTGCTGGCGTTACCTTGCGGATCTAAATCTATCAGCAATACTTTTTTATAATTGGCGGCCAAGCTTGCGGCCAAATTGACGCAAGTAGTAGTTTTGCCTACGCCGCCTTTTTGGTTAGTGATTGCTAATATTTTCATTCATTATTCTCTAAAACTACCAAATGCCTTTCAGCATCCAAACCCGCCACTGCAAGCGGAATAATTTTCTGTACCTTTATTTTTAAATTTTCAAGCGCTACTATCGCTAACTCATGATGCGGCACTTGGCCTTTCATCGCTAGCCATTGGCCATTTTTTGCCAATAAATGTTTGGTTACATTTACAAACAAAGCCAGGTCAGAAAAAGCGCGCGATATAATCGCCTCAAACTTTTCAGCTGCTTGATAGCTTTCCACTCGCCCATGCACCACTTGTAAGTTATCTAACTGCAACTCGCCTTTTACTTGGCGCAAAAATATGGCCTTTTTTTGCACGGTGTCAATAGTAGTTATTTCCAGCTCTGGCTTGCATATCGCTAGCACAAGGCCTGGTAAACCACCACCGCTTCCCACATCTAAGAAACTTTTATGCTTAACGTATGGCAGCACACTTAAACTATCTAGCAAATGTAATGTCACCATATCTACAGGGTCACGCACCGCAGTTAAGTTATATACATTGTTCCATTTCTGCAGCAGCGCTATATAAACCAGTAATTTTTGCTGCTGCTCTGTCGACACATTTAAACCCATATCGGCTATACCGGACGCCAACAAAACCGCCTGGGTCATGCTGCCTCTATTTGGTTTTGGCTTATTGGCGCTGGATCTGCTTGGGTTTTTTGCTTACGTTTTATGTACACCAATAATAAAGAAATGGTCGCGGGGGTAATGCCAGATATGCGGCCTGCTTGGCCAATGGTTTCTGGTTTATACATCATTAACTTTTGCCGTGCTTCTATACTCAATCCGTGTACATCTGTGTAATCAATTTCAATTAACTTTGTGTTCTCACTGCTTTTTTGTTTAGCAATTTCTTCTTGCTGACGCGTGATGTATCCTTGATATTTAGCTGAAATTTCCACCTGCTCTCGCACCTCTGGCGCAAGTGTATCCATTCCCAATTCTGGCTTGTCACTTTCTAGGTTTAACAAGGCCTCATAACTCACTTCTGGGCGGCGCAACAATTCAAACAAACTATATTCATGTTCAAGCGGTTTCCCTAAAATTGCTGCTTGTGTTTCACGTGAAACATTATCGTTGGCAATTTGCACAAAGGTTTTTTTCAAGCGTGCTTGCTCGCGCGAAACCGCTTCACGTTTTTTCTCAAACGCCTCCCAGCGCGCATCATCCACCAAACCAAGCTCGCGGCCTTTAGCGGTTAAGCGCATATCGGCATTGTCTTCCCGCAATTGCAATCTGTATTCAGCACGGCTGGTAAACATGCGGTAAGGCTCTGTCACGCCAGTGGTAATTAAATCGTCCACAAGTACGCCCAAATAGGCTTCGTCGCGCGCTGGGCACCAGGTATCTTTTTCTTGCACATACAATGCCGCATTCGCCCCAGCCAGCAAACCTTGCGCGGCGGCCTCCTCATAGCCAGTTGTGCCGTTGATTTGCCCAGCGAAAAACAAACCTTGAATCGCTTTGGTTTCTAAGTTCGATTTCAATGCACGCGGGTCGTAATAATCGTATTCAATGGCATAGCCAGGACGCAGTATATATGCGCCTTCCAAGCCATTGATTGAGCGCACCAATGCTAGCTGAATATCAAATGGCAGGCTGGTTGAAATGCCATTCGGGTATATCTCGTTGGTAGTCAAACCTTCTGGCTCTAAAAATATTTGGTGCGATTCTTTATCGGCAAAGCGGTGAATTTTATCTTCCACACTTGGGCAATAGCGTGGGCCAACCCCTTCTATCACGCCGGTATACATGGGCGAGCGATCTAAACCACTACGAATAATGTCGTGCGTTCGCTCATTGGTATGCGTAATCCAGCACGGCATTTGGGCGGGATGCTGCGCAGCGTTACCTAAAAATGAAAATACGGGCACAGGATTATCACCTGCCTGCTCTTGCATCACACTATAATTAATTGAGCGGCCGTCAATACGCGGCGGCGTGCCTGTTTTTAAGCGGCCAGCTGGCAAGTTCAGCTCTCTTAAACGCGCAGCCAAGGAAATAGATGGCGGGTCTCCAGCTCGACCTGCGCTGTAGTTTTGCATTCCTATATGAATTAACCCACCCAAGAACGTACCTGCGGTTAACACCACCGATTTAGATTTAAACTGTAACCCGATTTGAGTAACTACACCCGCGGCACGCTCGCCCTCTAAAATAATATCATCCACTGCTTGTTGAAACAGCCACAAATTCGGTTGATTTTCTAAACGTTTTCGTATGGATGCCTTATAAAGCACACGGTCGGCTTGTACCCGTGTAGCACGCACCGCTGGACCTTTGCTAGCGTTTAAAATACGAAATTGAATACCACTTTCGTCTGTCGCAACCGCCATAGCGCCGCCTAAAGCATCAATCTCTTTCACCAAATGGCCCTTGCCAATGCCACCTATGCTGGGGTTGCATGACATTTGGCCCAAAGTTTCGATATTATGCGTCAGCAGCAAGGTTTTTTGCCCCATGCGCGCAGCCGCCAGTGCAGCCTCTGTGCCAGCATGGCCGCCACCGACGACAATTACATCGAAAATACTAGGATAATTCATATAAAATTCATACTTTTAATCAAGTTTTAGCTAAAAATTGCTTCAGCAATAAAGAGTTGAAAGTTTAACGCAATCTGGTATTTAAGTCATTGAAAACCTAAAATTAACCGTTTGTTTCACGTGAAACATACCTTACAAAATTTTACAGTTATAAGCATTGACGGATGGGCGAAAAGGCGCCTATAGTTATGCAAACGCTGAAGTGTAATTTAACAGGAATCGTTTTATGCCCAACGTTGCTACTTGGTATCTAATTAATAATTTAAAATATTTAGGAGAATTACATGGCTGATTTACAAGAACATAAAGCAATTGCAGCAAAATACGCTACTAATGTGAACACGCCTGCGCTAGACGGTATGGCTAGAAACTACGCTTTGGTACTTTCCAGTAAAGATTCACAATTTGTTTCTTGCGGAGATGCTGCTGAAAAAGACACTGTACGTACAAACTTCTTAAAGAAAAAATTGGCATTAACTCATTCTGATGCCGATCTAGATGCGGCGATTGAAGCCGTTTGCGGAAAAATGAAGGACGATCGTTTTAAATCACGTTTGGCTTTTTACTACTTGTTAGCTGAGCATTACAAAAAATTAGACATGTTTGTTAAATAAATTTTCATGTCATTTTAAATAAAAAGGCGATAGTTTTATCGCCTTTTTATTTCTTTACTTTCCGATGCAGAATTTGCTAAATATTTCCCCTAGCAAGTCATCAGGTGTAAATTCTCCCGTAATACTGCTCAAAGCCTGTTGAGCTAATCGTAGTTCTTCCGCAATGAGTTCTGATTGATGCGTATTATTTTGCGCTAGTTGCAAATGCAATTGAACTTGTTTTAATGCCTCTAAATGTCGGGCGCGCGCCATAAAAACCCCTTCAACATTTTGCTCGTAACCTGCCAGCTGCAATAAATGTTGTTTTAGATAATCAACGCCTTCGCCTGTTTTTGCAGAAAGATAAATATGCATTTCATTTTCTTTTTGTATGATCTTGGCTAGTTCTTGGGTAGTATCAATTTTATTATGTACCCAAATTTTGGTAATTTCTTGCGGCAATAGGCCTAAAATTGATTTTTCTTCATCGCCAATACCGTGAGCTGCATCAATCAATAATAACGCGACCTGCGCGTTTTCTAGCGCTCGATAAGTTCGCGCGATTCCAATTTTTTCTACTTCGTCATCTGTGTCACGCAAGCCAGCGGTATCAATTATATGCAATGGCAAGCCATTGATTTGTATAGTATTTTTAATCGCGTCACGCGTGGTGCCTGCGATTGGGGTAACAATAGCCACTTCTTCGCCGCTTAATTGGTTCATCAAGCTCGATTTTCCCACATTTGGCTGACCCACCAAAACCACTTGCATGCCTTCGCGCAATAAACTACCTTGCTTGGCTTTTGAGAACACAATTTTTAGCTCAGCATAAATTACGGCTAATTTTTCGCTTACTTTACCTTGCGTAATAAAATCAATCTCTTCTTCAGGAAAATCTAAGCAAGCTTCCACGTACATGCGTAAATCAATCAGCTTGGCCAGCACAACGTTAATGCTGTTTGAAAACTCACCAGACAACGAACGCATCGCACTTTGCGCTGCCTCCATGGTGGATGCGTTAATCACATCTGCTACGGCTTCAGCTTGGGCTAAATCGATTTTATCGTTTAAATAAGCGCGTCGCGTAAATTCACCAGGCTCGGCTTGGCGCGCGCCTAATGCTATACAACGCGCTAGCAACATTTGCATGAGTGCTGTGCCACCGTGCGCTTGTAGTTCTAATATATCTTCGCCAGTGTATGAATGTGGATTTTGATAATAAATCGCGATACCGCGATCGAGTAATGTTTGCTTGTTATCGTAAAAGGGTAAATAGGCTGCGTAGCGAGGGGTAGGGCAGTGGCCTAGAATTTGCTCAGCAATCGTTTGACATAACTCACCTGAAACCCGCACTACGCCGATACCACCAGCGCCACTCGCAGTGGAAATGGCGGCTATGGTTTCACTAGCTTTTAGCATGGGCTATTTTTTTGCATTACCTTTTTTAACAAGTGCGGCGGCGTGAATCGATTTATTCACATACCATTGTTGCCAAATAGATAAAATATTATTCACCAGCCAATACAACACCAAACCAGCGGGGAAGAAGAAGAAAAAGATGCTAAACACAATGGGCATAACTTTCATCACCTTTGCCTGAATCGGATCAGTCGGTGCGGGGTTTAAAGAGGTTTGAATAATCATGGTGGCGCCCATTAATATAGGCAACAGACCAATCGGCATGTTCAACCAAGGGAGCGTGCCAAACAATGTATCGGGTGCAGATAAATCTTGTATCCAGCCAAAAAACGGCACATGGCGTAACTCAACTGAACCTAACAACACCCAATATAGCGCGATAAATACTGGGATTTGAATCAAAATAGGCAGACAGCCGCCCATTGGGTTAATTTTCTCAGCACGATACATCTCCATCATGGCTTGCTGCATTTTTTGTTTATCATCACCAAACTTTTCTTTCATACTTTGCAAGCGCGGAGCGAGCTCACGCATTTGCGCCATCGATTTATAACTGGCAGCTGAAAGTGGGAAAAAAGCGGCTTTAATCAATACAGTTAATAAAATAATGGCTATACCCCAGTTGTGCACTAGCGCATAAATTTTTGAAAGCACCCAAAATAAAGGCTCTGCGACCACCGTTAACCATCCATAATCCACCGCGTACTCCAAACCTGGGGCGGCGGCTTTTAAATCTGCATGGGTTTGTGGTCCTGCAAATAATTTTGCGCCAACTTTAACAGTTGCACCAGCAGCAATGCTGGGGCTAGGCGTTACCACTCCTACTGAAAATAAATTATCGGATAATTGTTTAGTGTAAAACTCGCGCGTAACATCATTATTGGGTATCCAAGCGCTGGCAAAGTAGTGCTGTACTAGACCAATCCAACCATCTTTGCTGGTTTTAGAAAGGCCTTCTTCTGCCATATCGGCAAATTTAATCTTGGTAAATTTATCTGCCTCGGTATAGAAGGCGCCACCAGTAAAGGTCGGCATCATGGCAGAGCCTTGATTCGATTCGCTATCATGCACAATTTGGTAGTAAACCGACGAAGTCACTGGGACGGCACTGCCGTTGGTAATTTCGTAAGTCACATCAATTAAATAACTACCACGATGAAATGTATAAATTTTATCTACTTTAATATCGCTTGCCTCAGCTGTGCCCTGCCAAGATAAGCGTACTTGTTGGCTAGAAGCGCCATCTGCCAGCATATAATTGTCGGCAGTGCTGGTAAATAAGGATTTATGATTTGGCAGGCCTGCGCCCATTAAACCAGTTTGTGCCACATAGGTCATCGCGTTTTGTGCGTCATCCATCAACACAAAACTACCCTTTTTACTGTCTGCGGCGCGATGTTTATTTAAGGTTAAACGGCGCAAATCTGCACCCATAGTATCAATTTCAGCGGTAAATAAATCAGTTGTCACTTTAATACGTTGGCCTTGCTCTAACTTAAATTTGCCATCTATTGCGGTATTGGCAGCAGTCGTGTTGGTACTGCCTGCGGTGGCTGCTGTCTGCGCACCTTGTTCTACTTGTTGTTGTACTGGTATTGTTGGGCTATTTTTTTGCTGCCATGCGTCCCACAACATCATGATGGAAAATGAAAAAATAACAAATAAAACTAAGCGGCGTGTATCCATATATTCTTCTAAATAATTTTCTGTGTAAAATTTCTGATGTTAACTTTTTGATAATACTTTAATTTTGTTGACTATAATTAAGGCAGTGGGTCATGCCCGCCAGCCTGCCAAGGGTGACAGCGCAATATTCTTTTTACCGCTAACAATATACCTTTTGCCGCGCCATGTGTTTGCAATGCCGCAATAGCGTAGTGCGAGCAAGTTGGCGTAAATCGGCATTGCTGGCCAAAAAATGGGCTTAAAGCGACTTGATAAGCTTTAACCAATGCCACAATAATTGTTGTCACAATTTTTTGCATAAAACCACACACAAATCATTAAATGCTTGTTTAACTTCAATAAAATCTGGCTTCTCAAACACCTTTTGCACTTGAATCACTACATCCATAGCCGGTAACTGATGTTGATTTATTCTAAACAACTCTCTAAGTACTCGGCGCATATAATTGCGTTGCACCGCTAACTTGGCCGTTTTTTTTGCCACTATTAAACCCAAACGCGCAACATTTTTGTCGTTTGGGCGATAGCGCATCACCAAATACCTGTTCGCAATGCGTTTGCGCAAATTAAAAACGGATGAAAAATCATCCGTTTTTACTAGTTTGGCTTGTTTAGGTAATCTAAACACTACCAATGTGTGCTCGCTTAAATTTAAGACTTAGGCGTTAAACGCCTAAATATTAAAGGCCTAAGCGAGTACGTCCTTTAGCACGACGTGCAGCAATCACTGCGCGTCCGCCTTTGGTTTTCATGCGGACTAAAAACCCATGCGTACGTGCACGACGTGTTTTAGATGGTTGATAGGTACGTTTCATTCGTTTCTCCAACTTGCAAATGCTGTAAAGCCCAACATTAGACCCGATAACACCCTATTTTGTCAACGCATATTTACTAAATAAATATGCGTTTGCTTGTGGATAAGTCGCATTAAACAGGCTAAAATAGTGTGATTGTTAATAAGTAATTTTACCATTTTAGATAATGCTTATTAAATTTTAATTAAAAATAAATCTTAGTAAAATCAACAATACAATAAAATATAAAAGGTTACAGGCAACGGATGGAAAAATTTTGGCCTACCTGCCTTAGTCGCTTTGAGCAAGAGCTGTCTACGCAACAGTTTAATACTTGGATTAAGCCCTTGCAGTTAGAAGTCGGCGACAACGCCATACGCTTGCTTGCGCCCAATAAGTTTGTACAGCAATGGGTAAAAGAGCGCTTTTTAAGCAAAATTGAAATTATTGCCGCAGAGTTGTTGCCGCACAACACCCAAATTGAATTAGCGATAAGTGACAAAGTTGCTATTAAAAGCCCCATTACACATAAGCCCAATAAAAGCGTTGTGCCTGCACTTACCAAGCTTGATGAAGCTAAAATAATTCCTAATACCGCATCTAAAGACATTGCTAATCGACGTATTAGTGAACGTGGGTCTGGTCTCAACCCGAGCTTTAATTTTAATAACTATGTGACAGGGCGAGCCAATCAGCTTGCGCGTGCAGCCGCCATGCAGGTGGCCGAAAACCCTGGGCAAGCCTATAACCCGCTATTTATTTATGGTGGAGTGGGGCTTGGTAAAACACATTTACTGCAAGCCATTGGCAATCAACTTAAACAACAAAACCCAGAGGCAAAAATTCGCTACTTGCATGCCGAGCGTTACGTGTCGGATGTAGTAAAAGCCTATGAAAATAAAGCTTTTGATGATTTCAAAAGGCAATATCATTCGTTAGATTTATTGCTGATTGATGATATTCAATTTTTTGCTAAAAAAACGCGTACCCAAGAAGAGTTTTTTTATGCGTTTAACACCTTAATTGAAGAAAAAAAACAAATCGTCATTACTTGTGACACTTATCCCAAAGAAATTATTGATGTAGATGAGCGCTTAAGAACTCGCTTTAGCTGGGGCTTAACGGTGGCCATAGAGCCGCCAGAGCTGGAAATGCGCGTGGCCATTTTGCTTAAAAAAGCTGAAGAATCTAAAATTAACTTGTCGGAAGATGTGGCCTTTTTTGTTGCTAAGCAAATACGCTCTAGTGTGCGCGAGTTGGAAGGGGCATTGAATCGCATCGTAGCCATGGCTAATTTTACTGGGCACGCCATTGATACCGCACTGGCTAAAGATGCACTGCGTGATTTAATTGCAGTACGTGGCCGTCAAATTACCATGGAGAACATCCAAAAAACGGTGGCCGATTACTACAAAATTAAAGTCAGTGAAATGCACAGTAAAAAGCGCGCGCGCATTTTCGCACGACCTCGCCAAGTGGCTATGAGTTTAGCTCGCGAGCTTACTAACCATAGCTTTCCTGAAATTGGTGAAGCATTTGGAAGTCGTCATCATACGACGGTAATGCATGCTTGTGAAGAGATTGAGCAATTAAGATTAAATGATCAAACCATTGCGCGTGATATTGGTTTTTTAACGCAAGTCATTCGAGATTAGTTTTTGTTTAGGGATTTAACATAGACAAATGATTGTGAATAAGGCCATATTAAACTGTGGATAAATGTTGTGTAAGATGTGTTTTAAAAAAATTGCTATTTTTATGCACAATCTATACACATTAATATACACACTTAAACACAGCTTTAAATTTAAATAACTAATTGATTTTATTAAATAAGTATTCAGTATCAACAGAAAAATAGCACATTATTATTACTATTATTTTTAAATATATATTAAACAAATAAATAGATAAACCTTGGAAAACAACCATCATGCAAATTAAAATTAACCGTGAAGTATTATTAAAACCGCTTACCAATGTCAGTAGCATTGTAGAACGTCGCCATACGTTACCTATTCTTTCTAATTTATTATTAGAGGCTAAAAATAATAATATTCAGCTCACCGCAACAGATCTAGAAATGCAAATTTCATTAAATATAGAAAGTAAATTTAGTGGAGAATTATCTACCACCATTTCTGCTAAAAAATTACTCGATATTTGTCGCTCTCTGCCAGAAGCGGTGGAAATTGATATGGCCAGCACCGATAGCCGCATCACAGTTAAAGCGGGAAAAAGCCGCTTTAATTTACAGACCTTGCCTGCTGCTGATTACCCAGTAATGACTAAAGTGGCAGATAGCAATACCAGTATTCAAATTAGCCAAATTGCGCTAAAAAAACTGCTTAAACAAGTTGAATTTTCTATGGCTCAACAAGATATTCGTTATTATTTAAATGGACTATTATTCGAAGTAAATGAGAATAGACTTAATATAGTCGGCACCGATGGTCACCGGCTAAGCTTTACCTCAACCACACTCAATCAAACTTACGACAAAACCGAAGTCATATTGCCGCGAAAAACGGTGGTGGAGTTAATTAAACTACTCAATGATAGCGAAAATGAAGTGAATATTGAGTTGAATGCAGGTCAAGTTAATTTTTCTTTTGATGAAATTCGTTTAATTTCAAAAGTCATCGATGGAAAATTTCCTGATTATCACCGAGTGATCCCTAATGACCATCAAAATACATTCAGCGTAAATCGCATGGCAGTACTCACCGCTATGCAACGCGCCTCTATTTTATCCAACGAGAAATATCGCGGTATCCGCATGGTATTAACTAACAACAATCTAAAACTGATTAGCACCAACACCGAGCAAGAAGAAGCGGAAGAAGAGTTAGAAATTGCGTATACAAAAGATGGCCTAGATATTGGCTTCAATGTCACTTATTTAATTGATGTACTAAATAATGTTAGCGATGAAACGATTGATTTCTCGTTTGCAGATGCTAACAGCAGTTGCTTAATTACCGTACCTACTGATGAAAATTATAAATATGTCGTGATGCCAATGCGCATATAAATAATGCGCAAGTAAACTATACACAAGTAAATTTAGCATCCCGTTTCACGTGAAACGAAAAGTAATTAAAAATATAAATTAGCAAAAAAATTGTAAACCTAAAATAAATAGTAAAGAAACGATTATGGCAAAAGCCCCAGCACAACCCGAATACAACTCAGACAGTATTAAAATTTTAGAAGGTTTAGATGCGGTGCGTAAACGTCCAGGCATGTACATTGGTGATACGTCCGATGGCTCTGGATTACACCACATGGTGTTTGAGGTGTTGGATAACGCTATAGACGAGGCGCTAGCGGGGCATTGTGACGATATTAAGGTCATCATCCACCCAGACAACTCCATTAGCGTCTCAGACAACGGGCGTGGCATCCCTACCGATATTAAAACAGATGATAAGCACGATCCACAGCGCTCTGCTGCAGAGATTGTAATGACCGAACTACACGCCGGCGGCAAGTTTGACCAAAACTCA
>JANMBK010000153.1:0-3807 GCA_031360365.1 Methylophilaceae bacterium | reverse complement strand
CGTAAAATACAAATATTTCGCCAGCTACTGGGCCAAGTTGCCACCGCCACTGTTGGGCGTACATGTTGTTAAATTGATACGTCCTGCTACTGAGCAGGGCGAGCAAAAACAAGAACTTAAAGGTTTAAATGTGCTAGCTGTCATTAAAGGTTCGCCAGCAGACGCGGCTGGCATTGAGCGTGGCGATATGCTGCTAAAACTAAATGATACCGAATTGAATAAAGCTGAAGAGTTGGCGAAAGTGGTGCGTCAATATCAAGGCAAAAATGTGGCGATTGCTTATGAGCGTGATGGTGTGATGAACACCGCCAAAGCGCAATTAAATCAGCGCTAGGATTTCTTACAGTTATTCCTTAAAACAGGGTGGCCATGCGCTACCCTTTTTTATTTTTTGCTATTTTTTATAGTAAAATCCAAATATATTCTTTGGTATTTGGTCATCACATGCTAACCGCACTATCCATTGTTTTTATATTGGCTTACTCCGCCATTGCTTTTGAGCACCCCATCAACATCAATAAATCAGCATCAGCTTTAGTCGGTGCTGGCGTGCTTTGGACTATTTATGCACTTAACGTGGGTGACCATGTTTTGGTTGGGCATCAATTGAATGAGACTGTTGCAACCACGGCGCAGATTGTATTTTTCTTAATTGGCGCAATGACTATTGTAGAAGTGATTGATGCGCATAGTGGCTTTGAGGTTATTACCTCACGTATCAAAACGACAAAGCTTTCAAGTTTGATGTGGTTGATAGGGCTAGTGACATTTTTTTTGAGCGCTATTTTAGATAATTTAACTTCGACCATTGTTATGGTGTCGCTCATTAAGAAAATCTTAGATAAACAAGAGGATCGCCTACTATTTGCCGCAATGATAGTGATTTCTGCTAATGCTGGTGGTGCTTGGTCGCCGATTGGCGATGTGACGACCACTATGTTGTGGATAGGTGGGCAAATTACTGCATTAGCGATTGTTAAGTCATTGTTTTTGGCTTCAGCGGTAAATTTGTTAGTGCCACTAAGTATTGTGAGCTATCAGTTGCGCGGCAAAAACATTGTCTCACCAGAAGCTAAGCTGCATGCTAATTTATCTAAATCTAGTGATGGTGAAAGAAACTTAATTTTCTTGGTGGGGCTGGGTGTATTGATATTAGTACCAGCGTTTAAAACGGTGACGCACCTGCCACCATTTATGGGCATTTTGTTTGGTTTAGGTCTGCTATGGTTGCTAGGCGATTTAATGCATAAAAATAAAGAGGCTGCGGAAAAAGAGCATTTGACGCTGACGCATGCGCTTATGCGCATTGATATGGCTTCTATTGTATTTTTTATTGGTATTTTATTGGCAGTGGCCACGCTAGAACATAGCCATATACTGAATATGTTGGCGATTTGGTTAGACCAGAATGTTGGGCGTCAAGATTTAATCGTCACATTAATGGGGCTTGCTAGCGCAGTGGTTGATAATGTGCCATTGGTAGCCGCTTCTATGGGCATGTACGATATTGCAAAATACCCTGCGGATAGTTTTTTGTGGGAGTTTATTGCGTATTGTGCAGGCACAGGCGGATCTATTTTAATTATAGGTTCTGCTGCAGGTGTTGCGGCAATGGGCTTAGAAAAAATTCAATTTGGCTGGTATTTAAAGAAGATTAGCTGGCTAGCTTTAATTGGCTATTTTTCCGGAATTGCTGTGTATATTCTGCAATACAATATGACGCACTAAAACTAAATGCAGCTTATTCCTCATCACTTTCTTCTGCAGGGTTTGCCGTTTCACTTATTTCACGTATCAGCTTAAATAACTCGCGGCTGCTTTTAGGCGGTTTATTAGCCGCAGCCTCTTTTTGCGCATTGCGAATCAGCGTGCGCAGTTGTTGAATTTCTGCCTGTGGGTTTGCGTTTAAAAATTCTTGCAGAGCGCTTGGCTCTGCAATTAAGCGGTCGCGCCAGCGCTCCATGCCATGAAAGCGCGCATTTTCTTGCGTATTTTTTCCTTCCCAAGCTTGCAGTTGCGCTTCTATTGGCGCGCTATCAATATCGCGCATTAGCCTGCCCAAATATTGTAATTGCCGACGTATCGCACCATTCGCGGTTAAACGTTTGGCCTCAAGTACCGCATCAAATAAGGCTTCTGGCAGTGCCAGTTTGATTAGCCTATCTTTAGACAAAGCAATCAACTTTTTACCAATATCCTGCGCGGCGTCAGCCTCGGCTTTTAGTTTGGTTTTACTAATGGGCGCATCATCGTCAGCGTTGGGATCAATTGAGTAGTTTTTTTCAGCCACGTTTTTATGTGTCCAGCAGATACAAGGTTGTAATGCGGTATGATAACAGTTTTAGCCATCCGGTTTAATCAAACCCCACAATCGATTTAGAAACCACAATGGATTTAGATACCTTAAAACAAATTTCTCAAGATGTGTTAACACTGGCCAAAACTGCAGGTGCGTCGTCGGCAGAAACTGAAGTGAGTTTTGGCACAGGCCAAAACGTTTCGGTGCGCTTGGGCGAAGTTGAAAATATTGAGTATAACCGCGATAAAGGCGTTTCAGTCACTGTGTATTTTGGCCAACAAAAAGGCCATGCCAGCAGCTCTGATTTAAGCCAAAGCGCATTAAAAGATACAGTAGAAGCTGCCTGTAATATTGCCAAATATACTGCAAAGGACCCATTTTGCGGCTTGGCCGATGCCACTTTAATGGCAACTGATATGCCAGATTTAGGTTTGTATCATCCCTGGAATATTAGTGTAGATGATGCTGCCGCGTTAGCCAAAACTTGCGAAGCAGCTGCGCTAAATGTGGATACAAAACGCATTACCAATAGCGAAGGCGCAGGTGTTTCTAATAGTGAAAGTGTGTTTGCTTATGCTAATAGCCACGGCTTTGTTGGCTGCTATAAAAGTTCGCGCCATAGCATTAGTTGCTCAGTCATTGCAGAGCATAAAGGTGCAATGCAGCGCGATTATTGGTACAGCAGTGCACGTGACGTGCGCGACATGGAATCTGCCGAATACATCGGCAATTTGGCGGGGCAGCGCACGGTTAGCCGCCTAGGTGCAAAACCAATTAAAACAGGCCAATATCCCGTGTTGTTTGAAGCGCCGCTGGCAAGTGGTTTGATTTCATCTTTGATTGGCGCAATTTCGGGCAGCAATTTATATCGTAAATCCTCATTTTTGTTAGATAGTTTAGGCAAACAAGTGGCATCGCCACTGCTGAATATTGAAGAGCTGCCACATCTTAAAAAAGGCGTTGCCAGTAGCTGCTTTGATAGCGAAGGCGTAGCGACTAAAGCACGTAAATTAGTTGGAAATGGCGTATTAAATGGCTACGTATTGAGCAGCTACTCTGCGCGTAAATTAGGTATGCAAAGCACTGGCAATGCGGGCGGTAGCCATAATTTAATTGTCGCCAGTACCGGCGAAAACTTCGAACAGCTACTAAAAAAAATGGGCACCGGATTATTGGTAACTGAGGTACTGGGCCATGGCTTAAATATGGTAACGGGCGATTACTCGCGCGGTGCTGCGGGTTATTGGGTGCACAATGGTGTGATAGCACACCCGGTAGAAGAAATTACCATTGCAGGTAATATGCAAGACATGCTGCAGCAAATTGTGGCGATAGGCACAGATGCAATTAAACACAGTAGCAAGCATACGGGGTCGATTTTAATTGAGAATATGATGGTTGCGGCGGGTTAAGTGATGCTCTGTGAGCCAATATCTACGCGGCTTACAGGCATGCTGTTTAAGGTGTAAATAGGGCATACTATTAAGCGATCTAATAATAAAGCAACA
>JANMBK010000100.1:0-6134 GCA_031360365.1 Methylophilaceae bacterium | reverse complement strand
TGGCAGTGGCCTGCATATGCACTTATCCTTAACAGATACCAGCGGTAACGCCGTGATGGCTGATAAAAGTGATTCGCATGGTGTATCAAAAATGGGTCGCGCTTGTATTGCTGGCTTGCTCGCCCACAGCCCCGCGTTGGCAGCGTTTCATGCGCCCAGCGTCAACTCGTATAAGCGCTTGGTTATCGGCCAATCACTGTCTGGCACCACTTGGGCGCCCGCACACATTGCGTGGGGCTACAATAACCGCACCACCGTTGCGCGCGTAGTAGCGGGTCGTATTGAGTTTAGGCTGACAGATGGTAGCAGTAATATCTACGCTGCACTGGCCTCCACCATTGCAGCGATGTTGGAAGGCGTAGAGCAAAACCTAGTACCGCCAATGCCGATTGATGAAGACATTTATGAGTGGGATGACACGCAATTTAAGCGCCATCGCATAAAAACATTGCCGCAAACTTTGGGCGAAGCGCTCGCGGCGTTATCAGTTGATAGCACATTAACTAAAGTGCTGGGCGATGAATACGTGGCAGAATATTTGGCCACCAAAACACCAGAGTGGATAGAATATTGCCGCTCAGTCAGCGATTGGGAATATAAACGTTATTTAAGCTGGCCATAAGTAGATATCAAGCACGTGTAAAAAACACTGCCCTGCAGGCCGCATGGATATTGGCTCTTGGAGCATCATTTAAATTAAGCTTTAATCGTTTATAATTTCTTTAATTGTTAAGGATTATAGATGCCGATTCAAACTATCAAAACGCAGCCATTTTTAGACCAAAAACCTGGCACCTCTGGCTTACGCAAAAAAGTGAAGGTGTTTCAGCAGTCGCATTATCTAGAAAATTTCGTACAGAGTATTTTTGATTCCATCACCATCCCTAAAGATGCGACGCTGACTTTAGGTGGCGATGGTCGTTTTTATAATCGTGTGGCTGTTCAAACTATTATTAAAATGGCGGCGGCCAATGGTTTTGGGCGAGTTTTAGTCGGGCAGGCTGGTATTCTTTCCACACCCGCCGCCTCACATATTATTCGCAAATACCAAACATTAGGCGGCATTATTTTATCTGCCAGCCACAATCCAGCTGGGCCAGATGAAGATTTCGGCATTAAGTACAACACGCCCAACGGCGGCCCTGCGCCCGAGAAAATTACCGAGGCTATATTTGCTAAAAGTAAAACTATTACCAGCTATAAAACCGCAGACTTTGCAGATGTAAACATTGATGAAACTGGCGAAACAAAATTAGATAACTTTACTGTTGAGGTGATTAACCCAGTGACAGATTATGCTGATTTAATGGCACAACTGTTTGATTTTGCTGCAATTAAATCATTATTCCAATCTGGCTTTAAATTGAAATTTGACGCGATGCACGCCGTTACTGGGCCTTATGCCAAAGAGATTTTGTTGAACCGTTTAGGTTCAACTGAATCAGGCTTAATGAATTGCGAAGTGAGTGAGACTTTTGGTGGCGGACACCCAGACCCGAACCTGACCTATGCGCATGAATTGGTAGAGCAATTATACAAAGACAATGCGCCAGACTTTGGTGCGGCATCGGATGGTGATGGCGACCGTAACATGATTTTGGGCAATCACTTTTTTGTCACACCGTCTGATAGTTTGGCGATTATAGCTGCGAATGCTAAATTGATACCTGCCTATCAGCAAGGGTTGGCAGGTGTAGCGCGCAGCATGCCCACTAGTGGCGCGGTGGATAGAGTCGCAGTGAAACTGAATATTCCTTGTTACGAAACACCCACTGGTTGGAAGTTTTTTGGCAACCTAATGGATGCCGACATAGTGACTTTGTGTGGTGAAGAAAGCTTTGGTACTGGTAGCAACCATGTGCGCGAAAAAGATGGCTTGTGGGCAGTGTTATGTTGGCTGAATATTATTGCCGCGAAGCAAATAGAGCTTAAGCAAAAATTATCAGTCAAAGAAATCGTCATGGCGCATTGGGCTGAGTTTGGCCGCAATGTATATTCTCGCCATGATTATGAGGCAATACCGACAGAAGCTGCCAATAGTGTGATGGCACATATCAAAGCGCAATTTAGGAATTTACCTAGCCAAGTTTTTGGCGACCCCACAATTAAAAGCTACACGGTCAACACTGCAGATGATTTTAGCTATACCGACCCAATTGATGGCTCTATGAGTACCGGACAGGGTATCCGCATTTTATTTGCCTGCGGCTCCCGCATTGTATTTCGGCTGTCTGGCACCGGCACAGAGGGTGCGACTTTGCGCATTTATTTAGAAGCATTTGAACCGAATGTGGCGAATCATCATTTAGATGCACAAGTGGCATTGGCTGAGATGATAAAAATAGCTTTAGAAATTTCGCAATTAAAACAACGCTCTGGTCGGACTTCTCCAACTGTAATTACCTAAAATAAAGCCAGCTATTGCTGGCTTTATAAGTATATTGTTACCTAAGAACACATTATTTACTTAGCAGGCCTTTCATAGCCCATTCTGTTGAATCTAATTCTTGGTCACTTGAGGTGTCAAGTTTTGAAAAGACTGCGCGATGGTGATTTAAAAACTCATCACGAGTTACTTTATGATCGCCATCTGTATCCATTAAACGCATCATTTTCATGCTACGCAACTCACGACTATAGCCACCAGTAGTAAGATCAAGTTTTGAATTTTTCTTCGGACCAGTCCACTCTTTTGCTTCTAATGTATCGTCGCCGTCTTTGTTAAGGGCGTCAAAAACACTGTTGTAATAGCTGTCAGCCTCTGCGCTTGTCACCATGTGGTTACCATCGCCATCTAACATTTTCATCATTTCCATTTTTTGTAACTGCTTTGCATAACCACCTGTGGTAAGCGACGCATCAGCAAACACTGATGTCGAAAAGGTAAGTAATATGCTGGTTGCAAGTGCTACTTTTTTAAATTGTAAAGTCATTTTAATTCTCCTAATATTTTGATTTTGAATTTGTGAGCACTAATTTTTCGCTCGCAACCATTAGTCATGTCAAATTTAAAATGCTTACATTTTTCTGACATTCCATAACAAACAAACGTTATAGAACATATCTACTTACTGTCTGTACGTTAGCGTACATTATTGTTTTTGAATGTTGTTTAAAGTGCGTGGAAGAATATTATTAAGTTAAAAAAACACGATGAATATTTAAGCTTTGAATTTTATTCAACTTGCTTAATCGTCATTTCGTTATTAAATAGCCGCACATCCATGCGCCCCAAATAACTCATACCCAGCAGTACATCGCCATCTAATCCAGGCGCAATGGTGGCCGCTACATTTTTTGCTTCTACACCACCTACTTTCACTGAGTCTAAACGTACCATATAGCCCACTGTGTCACCATTTGCTGTGATTGTACGCACGGCTTCCATACTCTTAAGCTTGAGTTTGTCGGCTACTTTTTGCGAAATCGCGACGCCGGTGGCTCCTGTATCTACAAGCACATCTACTTTTTTATTATTGATTAATGCTTCAGCACGATAGTGGCCATCTAAGCCACGTTTTAAGGTAACGATATTGGCGTTGTCGCCCAGCCGCCATGCTTTGTTAGGGTTTTGAATGTTATCGATAAGGTAAAATACAAGCAGCACAAGTGCCACCCAAATTACCGAAAATACAAGCGTATTGCGCGACATGTAGTTAAAAAAGTGGCACTTAGAAGCGAGCCCTAAAACGGCAATGCCACATGCGGGGCAACACCCCAAATTACTTCACGAAATTGCGCTTGTATGCGTGCCAGCGCTGCTTCGTTATCGGCTTCAAAGCGCAATACAATCACTGGCGTGGTGTTGCTGGCACGCATCAAGCCAAAGCCGTCGGCGTATTCAACGCGCAGACCATCAATAGTAATAATCTCACTGGCACCTTCAAAGGCGGCCAAGGTTTTAGATTGGCTTTGTAGCTGCGCAATGAGCGCATGTGGCTCACCTTCTTGCATATTAATGTGCTGCTCTGGCGTGCTGACACTATCGGGTAAATTATTCAACACTTCAGAAGGATTGGCAAAGTGACTTAAAATCTCTAGCAAGCGCGCGCCAGCATACAAGCCATCGTCAAAACCATACCAGCGTTTTTTGCCATTGGCATCTTTGTCGTTAAAAAACACGTGGCCACTCATCTCGCCTGCCAGCGCAGCGTTGGTTTCTTTTATTTTGGCTTTTACTAAACTATGCCCAGTTTTCCACATAATAGGGTTGCCACCTAGTTTGTTTATCCACGGACTTAAATTACGCGTCGATTTCACATCAAAAATAATATTGGCACCTTTGTTTCTTTGTAAAACGTCTTCTGCAAATAACAATAATTGGCGGTCTGGGTAAATAATGTTGCCATCTTTGGTGACCACACCTAATCTGTCGCCATCGCCATCAAACGCCAAGCCAATCTCGGCGCGAGTAGTTTTAAGCGCAGCGATTAAATCCGTCAAGTTTTCTGGCACCGATGGGTCAGGATGGTGGTTAGGAAAATTTCCGTCCACCTCACAAAATAATTCATCCACACGACAACCAATGGCGCTGTAAAGCTGCTTGGCGAACGCGCCCGCCACACCATTGCCGCAATCTACCGCGATTTGCATCGGGCGCGCTAGTTTAATATCAGCTTGAATAGCCGCAATGTAGTTGGGTGCAATATCATAGTTGCGCTCTAAACCGTCACCATAACTATAGCGATTATATTCAATGCGGTGGCGCAAGCTTTGAATGCTTTCGTTCGATAAAGTCTCACCTGCTAGCACCATTTTTAGGCCATTGTAATCGGGCGGATTGTGGCTGCCGGTGACCATGACGCCGCAGTTGTTATTTAAGTGAAATGCCGCAAAATACACCATGGGGGTGGCGACCATGCCCAAGTTCACCACATTGATGCCTGCTTTGCGTATACCTTGCGACAGAGCTTCGGCCAGTTCTGGGCCAGATAAGCGGCCATCGTAACCAATACAAATTTCGTTTTGGCCGCGCTGGCGGGCCTCAGAACCTAATGCATGGCCAATCGCCCCGACAATTTTTGGCGTAAGCGTTTTGCCGACAATGCCACGAATATCGTAGGCTTTAAAAATAGGCCGTGGCGCTAAAGGTGATTGTATGGTGATTGGGTTTAAATTATTGGCGGTTGGCTGCATGTTAAATCGTCAGTTTAAGTTTAAGTTTAAGTTAAAAGCGTAGTAAATAATCGCAAAATAAGTGATGTGATGCAATAGCTGGTCAAACCCCAGCAGAATCCAAAAGCGCTCGCTGTTGTTGGGCTGCAAGTCATAGCGCTTACTGATGTTCATTTTTGCCCAATCAATATGATAATGCACCAACATATCAATGCCAGCATACAGCATAGAGACACTGCCAATAAACGGCGCTAGTACTAATAATGTGCCCAGCCCATGTATGCCCGCATGCGCTATGCCACCAGTGTGCATATAAGTGCCTTTGTTGCGATACATCCATGGGTTGGCCTGCAACGGAAAATCGCAAATAAAGTGTTTAATAAATAGCAGAAATAGGGCTTCGAACAAATTGATGAGACCTTACCTTTTAATACGAACTTTTACTTTGCTTCATCTTTATTCATATTCACTGGTTTATTTATACTCTCTGAGCCAAGCCAGCTGAATAGCCTCTAATATTTTTTCACCGCAATGCTCAGGCGCGTCGTTAAACCCATCTAATGCCATCACCCACGCCATTAAATCAGTAAAGCGAATCGTGCTTGGATCAATATCAGGATATTGATCGAACAATTCTTCGGCAATACGTTGGCTGTCAGTCCATTTCATCATCATGCTCAAATAATAACAATATGGAGATTATAGCGTGAGCTTTAGCTGCATACTAAATATTAGATGAAAGAAAAAACAGCAAAAAAACCCCAGCATTAGGGTTTAATCTAAGCTGGGTTAATGGAGAGAACTTGGAGACATGAATTCATTGATGAACTAGCAATCACCATGCCATAAATATATACTATTAAAAACAATAACTTATATTTTTATTGCTCACAAATATGGTTGTGATGCACCACTATATGGGCTCAAGTGAACCAAATTGGTGCTGGCTTAATCAGTATAGATTTTACTGGTGGCGCTGTTAAGTAAAAGCGCGCCCGTGATAAAATAGCACATTCAAC
>JANMBK010000096.1:0-6616 GCA_031360365.1 Methylophilaceae bacterium | reverse complement strand
GCCTTGCGGTGCTCTGCAACCACATTGGTGAAAATGCCACCGCGCACAAAAAACTTGGCGGTAACGCGCATAAAGCGTGGCTGCGTAGCTTGCACCAAATCATCTAGTATTCTATTGGTCACCGCTTCGTGAAAACAACCTTCGTTACGAAACGACACAATATATAGTTTTAAGCTTTTTAACTCGACACATAATTGGTCGGCAATGTAATCGAGCGTTATCACCGCAAAATCTGGTTGACCAGTTTTGGGGCACAAGCAAGTAAACTCGGGGATTTCCATGTGAATATGAAAATCACGGTTTGCTGCTGGGTTAGGAAAAGTTTCTAGCGTTTTAGACGGCTGCGCGCTAAGGTTTCCCAGTATTGTGACGTTTTCGTGTAAGTCAGTGCTAGACATAATGGCATTCATATCAAATAATAGCGGTATTATAAAACGTTACCAAAATATTGCGCGTAATTTTGCACTAGATTTGATATAAAAATACTTCATATAAAAACCTCATCAACCCCATTTAAAAACTGACCTTTTGCGCTTAACTCACTTAAAACTCGCTGGCTTCAAATCGTTTGTTGATCCCACCACTATTCACTTGCACGGGCAACGTGTTGGCGTGGTTGGGCCGAATGGTTGTGGCAAATCCAATGTCATGGAATCGGTGCGATGGGTGTTGGGTGAATCGTCTGCCAAAGAAATGCGCGCAGACGCCATGGACGCCGTTATTTTTAATGGCTCTAGCAATCGTAAACCCATCTCCAGAGCTTCAGTAGAGCTGATTTTTGATAATCATTTGGGCAGTACCGCTTCTAATCAAATCATAGGTGAGTGGAGCCAATACGCTGAGATAAGCGTTAAACGCGTGATAGAGCGCGAAAAAGGCTCTACTTACTACATTAACAACACCGCCGTGCGCCGTCGCGATGTGGCTGATTTATTTCTTGGCACAGGCTTGGGTGGCAGAGCCTATGCAATCATCGGCCAAAACACCATCTCGCGCATTGTAGAGGCCAAACCAGAAGAGTTGCGTGTATTTTTAGAAGAAGCAGCGGGCATCAGTAAATATAAAGAACGCCGACGCGAAACAGAACTGCGCTTGCGCGATACGCGCGAAAATTTAACGCGAGTGGAGGATATTTGCCGCGAACTGCAAAAACAAATCACCAAGTTAGAATCGCAAGCCGTTGTGACGCAACAATACCATGCGCTGCAAGCCGCATATAAACTGGCTGATGGGCAATTGTGGTTACTCAAAAAGCGCGATGCCAGCCGCGATTGGGAAAAGACTAAAACACAAGTTGAAAAACTCGTCAATCAGTTAGAAGCGCAAACAGCCGAACTACGCAAAAGTGAAAACGAGTTAGAGAAAAGTCGCCAAGCACATTACGCGGCGAGTGAGGGCATCAATACCGCGCAAGCCGCGTATTATGAGGCGAATGCAACGGTTTCTGATTTAGAAAACCAAGTAAAACAAAATGCTGATGCGCGCGAACGCATGTCGCAACAACTATTGCAACTGGCACAATCAGTTGAGCGCAACGCAAATAGCCATTTAACTTTAGCGCAAGATTTAGCGCAAAAAACGCAAGAGCTTGCTAACGCAACCCAGCTTGAAGAGGCCGCAAAGTTAGCCCTAGCCGCGCTTAGAGATAAAATGCCAGCGCATGCAGAAGCATTTAAAGCCGCAACAGAAACCGCACAAAAGAGCCAACAGGTTTTGACGGAATCTAAACAACACATTCAACTCGAGCAAAATAACATCAATTTTTTAAGCCAAAATATTGATGAAAATAATAAGCGTATTCAAAGCCTAGAGGCCAATCTAGCGCAACTGGTATTGCCAGGCGAGCAATCACTTACAGCAAGCCAAGCAGCTTTAGCGCAGGCGCAGAAGAGCATTGCACAAATTGACCAGGTAGTGCAAAAACTGCAAGCAGATGAAAGCGCCCTGCAAGTTGAAATTAAGACCTTGCGCGAACAACAAAACCAAGCGCAACGCGCATCAAATCAGGCTGAGGCTGAAATAAACTCATTACAAAAAATTCAGCAATCGTTGAATACTGAAGGCGGCCTAAATAACAAGCTGGGCGATTGGCTAAGCAGCAAAGGCTTAAAAAACAACGCGCGGCTTTGGCAAAAAATTAAAATCGACGAAGCGTGGAGTGTTGCGCTTGAAGCCGTATTGGGCACAAAACTCAATGCTTTAATCTCAAGCGATGCTTTATCTTCAGAAGATAGGCCACCAGGCGCTCTGGTATTGGGTTACAGCGCGACGATAAATGAGACCACAAGCAAACTGAATGTAGGTTTGACACCCTTAATTAGCGTGATTAAAGATTGTGATGCGGATTTAAAACCTATTTTAGCCGATTGGCTGTCAGGCGCTTATTTACTGGCTGCTGGCGATGTTACTGAAAAAAGCATTCAAGCGCTTAATTTGGGCGAGACTTTAGTCAATCAACAAGGTGATATTTTTAGTCGGCACAGCGTTTCTTATCATGGTGAAAACTCCAGCTTGCACGGCGTGTTAGAACGGCAGCAGCAATTAGATAATCTGCAACAAAACTTACCTAAGCTGCAAGTGAATTTACATCAATTCAGCGAAGCGCTAACTAACACAGAAGTAAGTCTGCATGCGGTTCGGCAGCAACAACAGCATGAAAATAGCCAGTTAAAAACAGCCGTTAGCTTACAATATCAACGGCAATTAGAATTATCGCGTTTGCAACATGCGCAACAAGTTGCAATTGAGCGAGAAACCAGCATTAAAGCGGATATTGAAGCTGCAAAAACGCGAATTGAGCAATTAATTGCAGATAAAACCAATAAGGAGCAGACGCTGCAGGCTGTTTTTGCGAAAATTCTCGCATTTGAAACCGCTAAAGATAATGATTTATTGGCTCAGCAACAGGCAGAAAAAACCTTTGCGGAGCTACGTGATGCAGTACAAGCGGCAGAAGTAAAGTATCAAGAAACTGAATTTAATAAAAAAATTATAACTAATAATATCAATGATATAAATAATAAAATTAATGTAAATAGTGAAGAAAAATCTGCGCTTTTGCACCGCCAAACTGAGGCTGAGCAAACCTTAACTCTGACGCCGATGGAAACACTTAAAGCTAACTTAAGTGCTGCGATAGATACAAAACAAGGGCGCGAAGTTGAATTAGCCAATGCGCGTAATCATTTGGCTGAGGCTGAGACGCAAATGCAAGCGCTAGAACGCACGCGCATGCAATATGAGCAGCAATTGCATCCTATGCGTGATAGCGTGGAGCAAAGTCGCTTGAAAGAGCAGGAATCGCGCCTATATTTTGAGCAATGCCAAGCAGGCTTGTTTGAAAATGGCCAAAATGAGGCTGATTTGGCCAAAGATTTGGCTGAAAATGCCAAAACCAGTGATTTATTACGTAAAACTAATCAATTGCAGCAAGACATTGCCGAGCTGGGCGCAGTGAATTTGGCAGCGATACAAGAATTAGCCAGCGAAGCAGAGCGCAAACGCTATTTAGATAGTCAAATGCTAGATTTAAGCCAAGCCACCGAAACGCTGGAAGAGGCGATTAAAAAGATAGACCGTGAAACGCGTGATAAGCTGATGCAGACATTTAACACGGCTAATCAGCATTTTGGTGAACTGTTTGCTACGTTATTTGGTGGCGGTCAGGCAAAATTGGAGTTGCTTGGCGACGAAATTTTAGATACCGGTTTGCAAGTGTTTGCACAACCACCAGGCAAGAAAAATACCACAATTCAGCTATTATCGGGCGGCGAAAAAGCGTTGACTGCCTTAGCTTTAGTGTTTGCGCTATTTAGGTTAAATCCTGCGCCATTTTGCTTAATGGACGAAGTGGACGCACCACTAGACGATAGTAATACCGAGCGTTTTTGTAGCATGGTGAAAAAAATGAGCGAAAAAACGCAGTTTTTATTTGTGAGTCACAATAAAATTACCATGGAAATGGCACAGCAATTGATAGGGGTAACTATGCAAGAATCTGGCGTTTCGCGTATAGTAGATGTAGATATTGAAGCGGCGTTAGAATTGCATGCATAAAAGTATTGCAGGCTGAATATCAACTAATTTAAACTTTTAATATCAAAAAAAACAATACATTTAGAAGTAGAATATTAATATGTCAGATTTACAGCTAGCCTTAATTATACTGGGCGCCTTTATTATTGGCGGTGTGCTTGTTTATAACTGGCTGCAAGAGAAAAAATTGCGTAAAGAGGTTGGCAACGATTTTATTGTGCCGCAAAAAGATGTGTTGACGGATGATTTTCATATTAATACAGATGCTTATATCATCGACAAGGAGTTGGCGGAAGTTACGCAAAAATCCAAGCAATTCCAGCAGCACACCATTCCCAACGAATTACACACAAATAAAAATGAGGCTTTGGTCAATGCGGACGTGGCTGAAGAGACAGTATCAGCTCAAAATTATCTAGAAGCGCAAATTTTAGCAAGTCAGGCGGAATCGCGCATAGAATCTAACTCAGCAGCAAACCCCATTGTATTTGAGCCTGTTATCAAAGCAGTACTGCACGAAAAAATTCAAGCAGCACAAGTCAATTTGCCAGAATCTGCACACCCACAAATTGATCTAACTGCCATTTTATACGCTAACAAAAATATTCACAGCCAAGACTTAAGCGCACTTAAAGAATCGCTCACTCACATCAGCCTGCCTAGCACACTGCATGGACTAGATGAGTACGACAAATGGCATGTGGTGGATGACGCGGCTAGTGCGGCTTTTAAACAAGTGGCTTGCAGCTTACAGTTGGCCGATCGCGGTGGGCCAGTTGCTAAAAGTTTGCTGAATAAATTTCAGTTTGCTGTTGAAGATACTGGCTTAGCATTAAATACACATGTGGAGTGGCAGGGCAGTGGCGATGCGATGCAGCGCGCTATTGAACTTGATCAGTTCTGCATTGAGGTCGATCAAATGATTAGTGTACATATCGCACAAGCGGATGCGCCGATTCATGGCACCAAATTTAAAGGCTTGGCCGAAGCCAATGGCATGGCGCTGAAAGAGGACGGTAAGTTTTACTTTTACGCTAACAATGCCGTTTTATATACAGCGATAGATACTAATAATATTCCATTTACTACCGAAGGCTTGCGTAGCAACGTGCTCAAAAGCATTACCTTGCAAATTGAAATCCCCAAAGTCAATAATTGCGAGCAAGTGTTTAATCAAATGATTGGAATGGCGCAAAAAATGGCCACCAGTTTGGGCGCCAACTTGGTGGACGACAACCAAAAAACGCTGGGTGATTTGCAAATTGAAAAAATCAGGCAACAACTTAAAGTGATTCATGCCACTATGGTGGCGCGCGGCGTGATGCCTGGCAGCCCAAGCAGCATGCGTCTTTTCAACTAGTCTGTTGTTAATTTATTTGCTAAAAATATGCTGAGTTTAGAGGCAGCGCAGCAGAAAATATCTGCATTAAAACTACAAATCTCTCAATACGATTACCAGTATTATGTATTGGATGCGCCCGCCGTTGCTGACAGTGTATACGATGGATTGTATCGCCAACTGGTCGATTTAGAAACGCAATTCCCCGAAATGATTACGTCAGATTCACCCACCCAGCGCGTCGGAGGTGCGGCACTTAACGCGTTTGAAAGCGTGACGCACCGGCAGGCCATGTTGTCGCTGAATAATGCATTTGGTGAAGATGAATTGGTTGCATTTGATAAGCGTGTTCGAGATGGACTAGGTTTGGAAAGCATGGAATATGCGGTTGAGCCTAAATTTGATGGCTTAGCGATAACGCTCACTTATGAAAATGGCGTGTTTACGCAAGGGGCTACGCGTGGTGATGGCTATACGGGCGAAAATGTGACGCATAATCTGCGAACGATTCGGGCGATTCCCACTAAGTTGAACACAGCAAACCCGCCGCAATTATTAGAAGTGCGCGGTGAAGTGCTAATGCTTAAAAAAGATTTTGAGCGTTTAAATGCTACACAAGAAAAACTAGGCGCTAAACTTTTCGCCAACCCGCGCAATGCCGCCGCAGGCAGTCTGCGCCAGCTCAATCCACAAATTACTGCCACACGACCATTGCACTTTTTTGCCTACGGCCTAGGAGAATTGATAACGCGTGAGGCGATAGGAGTGCCCAAGCTTAATTCACATGCAGAAGCCATGGATTATTTAGCTCAATTGCATTTCCCTGTTTCAGATTTACGCGCCGTTAAAACCGGCGCAGAAGGCTTGCGCGATTACTACCACCAGATTGGTGAGCTCCGTGCCAGTTTACCGTTTGATATTGATGGTGTGGTATATAAAGTGAATAGCTTTTCCCAACAAAATGAGCTGGGTTTTGTGTCGCGCGCGCCAAGATTTGCAATCGCGCATAAATACCCTGCGGAAGAGGCACAGACAATCATTGAGGACATTACCGTGCAAGTAGGCCGCACTGGCGCTATTACGCCAGTGGCGCGCCTTAAAGCGGTGTTTGTGGGCGGAGTCAACGTGACAAACGCAACCTTACACAACGAAGACGAAATGCGCCGTAAAGATATTCGCATCGGCGATACGGTAATTGTGCGCCGCGCGGGCGATGTCATTCCAGAAGTGGTGTCGGTAGTG
>JANMBK010000287.1:0-3227 GCA_031360365.1 Methylophilaceae bacterium | reverse complement strand
GCGTGAAATACGGCGTGAATATCTTCAGGCGTAATCGCAGTGCGCTCATTCAACCAAGCGTTTACGCGCGCTGCACGTAGCATCATGCTCATGCCGCGCGGGCTGGCGCCTGCAAGCACAAGTCGGCTCATGTCTACATTGGTCACTTTTACGCCATAATCAGTTGGTTGGCGCGTGGCTTTCCACAAGTTAAGTGCATATTTTTCAAGCGTAGGCGATGCGGTCACGCTCTTTTGAATCACGCTAGAAAAGCCATTTAGCTGGTCAAACTGCAATACATCGGCTTTCACCGTTTCAATCAGCGCATCTGCATTGTGAAAGCGCGTATCAAACATTAAGTCAGACATAATCGCGTCGTCGTTTGGCACAATAATCGGTATTTCCATCATAAAACGGTCGCGCGCGGCAGAGGGGATTTCAAACGTTTCTTCACGCTCCACTTGGTTGCGGTCGGCAAACACAATCATGTGCGGGAAAACATGTTCTTTATTGAATGCAGACAGTGTACGTTCTGCCATCACGCGTAGCAGCAAGGAGTGTACTTGCGGACGGGCGCGGTTAATTTCATTAAAGAAAAACACGCTTAAGTTTTCGCCAGACATTAATAGCGGGCCAGCACTCACATGCGGTTTGCCATCTTCGCCCAAATAAGTGTGATACACCAAATCGTTAGGCATCAAATCAATAGTGCCTTCAATACGCTGGTAACCACCACCAATTCCACGCGTAAAAGCACGCAATAAGGTAGTCTTACCCACGCCCACATCGCCTTCAAGCAACACATGACCACGCGCAAAAATCGCGGTAGTAATCAAGCGCACAGGACCAGCTTGGCCCACCACCACTTTATTCACTTCGGTTTCTAACGTTAGCGCATGTTGACGCCAGTCGGCCAAATCGCGGTCGCTCATGGAGATTTCCCTAAAAGTAGTTAAATTATGTTTATGACAGAATGATTAAACTTATCTAAACAATATACTAAATGAATATTGCTGAAGTGTATACAGGTTTGTATAGTTTATAAGCATTTTTAAAGCAATATCTAATATTACATTAAAAGCATGCTCTGTAAGCCTCATGGATATTGGCTTACAGAGCATTGATTAATTCACGTTAGTATTTTAACTTAATGCGGGATTGTCATGTGATGCTCATGCAGAAACAAATTAAGAGTTTGGTGGAATTAATGGCGTGTCACTCATTTATTTTAATGTGTCATTAAATTAGCTATAATTGTGTGATGGAATTAGAGCCTTTACATCAAACCAACATTCAAAATATTGTTATAGAAGCTGCAAAATATGAATATACAATTTCAGATGAAAAAGAAGTTTTAAAGGTCGCGCAAGAAGCCCTTCAATATAAATTATTCAATAAAGCACCTGTACCTTTTCCTGAGCCGCAACAGCCAGAGTTTACATTTATAGACTTATTTGCGGGCATTGGTGGTTTTAGAGTTGCCATGCAAAGCTTGGGTGGAAAGTGCGTGTTTACAAGTGTGTGGGACGAAAAATCGCAGTTATTATGTATAGTTAGCTTTACAAGCCAATATGGCTGGTAATAACTGGACTAAAGAGCAGACTATAGTCGCCTTAAATTTATATTGCAAAATACCTTTCAATCGTGTGGCTTCAACGCATCCTGAAATTATCAAAGTTGCAAAAATTATTGATAGAAGTACTAATTCTTTAAAGATGAAAATTGGTAATTTTGGTAGCTTTGACCCGGAATTAAAAAAACGTGGGATAGTTGGCTTATCAAACACGAGCAAGCTTGATAAAGAAGTTTGGATGGAATTTAACAATAGTTGGGAAAACTTAGCATTTGAAAGTGAAAAGCTAATTGCAGACTTTTCAAGCTTGAGTTTAGAGCAATCTCTTGGGTTAGATACTGAAAACTTTCCTATGGGTAAAGAAAGAGAAGCTGTAATTAAGGCTAGAGTAAATCAATCTTTTTTTAGGTCAGCAATACTTTCATCATATAACTCAAAATGCTGTGTAACAGGCCTTTCAGTTCCATTACTACTAGTTGCGAGTCACATTGCTCCTTGGAGCGTCAATCATAATGCAAGATTAAATCCTAGAAATGGATTATGTTTAAATTCGATACATGACAAAGCTTTTGATAAAGGCCTTATTACAATCACAAGCGATTACAAAATTATGGTTTCTAAATATTTACAGGACTTGAGTAGCGAAGCAGCAGTAAATGATTTATTTTTGAAATATGATAATCAACAAATAAATTTGCCTGATAGGTTCTTACCAGAAATAGAGTTTTTAGACTTTCATTACAAAAATATTTTTAAAAACTGATAGCTAGAATCCGAATGTTAAATACAACTAAATTGCTTAATCAGTTCCACGCAAGTTGTGGAAGCCATACTGATTTTATCTATAAGGTTTCAGGAAAAGGGTTAACAACTACTCAAGTTAAGGAAATAAATTCTATACAAACTGCAACTTTTATTAAAGATAGGTTAGCTGGAATATCTAGTTTTGGTGGGGAATTAAAATTTGTTAGTACTAAAAACTCTACTTTCTTGAATAACTTAACTTTGATTGATAGTGCATTGCCTCAAATAATGGCAGAAATAGTCTACTCATTTTACTCTTCTACTAATACTAAACTCACTGATTTGGTTGCAGACCTTTCTATAAAAAACCCAATGAATTTTGATGTATCAGAACACCACCCATTTTATTTATACAAAGTTAAGCGTTTATTAACTGATATTGCACTAGGAATGATGCCTTCAAAAGTATGGACTGGTGATCTAGAGGCGACTGGTGGTTACTTGGTTGTTAAAGAAGATGGAGAAATTCTTGCTTATCACATTTACAATCGTAACGATTTCGAAGATTATTTGTTTAACAATACAAAACTAGATACAGCCAGCACTACAAGATATGAATTTGGTGTAATTTATGAACAAGATGATGTTCAATTTATTAATTTGAATTTGCAAATTAGATTTATAAAATAAAACGGATTTAACCACGCTTTCCAAGTAAAACACATCAAACCCAGTAATCATTAGTGCCACTAGAATAAAGCATTCCGCTGCAAGCCAATATCCATAAGGTCTGCAGGGCATGTATTTTACCTGCTAGAGAGTATTTCTAAACTTAAAGTCTGCACTTACTTCGCTAGCTCTTTCAGCTTGTTAGTTACTTTTTCTGCCAGCCGTTGCGCGCTATTGGCGGTGGTGGCTTTTTCTAACCAAG
>JANMBK010000271.1:0-2330 GCA_031360365.1 Methylophilaceae bacterium | reverse complement strand
TCAACGCGGTTGCTGCGCCTTAAAAGTTTTTAGCAATGTCAATTGAGGACATCAAAGAATTTAGCTACCACATCGGTTGGCGTAATCGCGGTCGCCACCCTGGCCGCCATGCCAGCACACAACGCGGTATGGGGATGGAATTTATTGGCCATACCTCACTGTTAAATTACCCTGATCCGCGCCGTATTGACTTGCGCCAAACCCTGCGCGACCCTATGGAACAGGTCTATGTACGTTTATTTAACCAAAAAAGTGCAACGCCCGTTTATGTGATTTGCGATTTATCGGGAAGCATGAATTTTGGCAGCAAAACACGCAAAATTCGCATAGCGGCTGATATTGCTGAATCTGTTGCACGATCGGCTACTAGAAATGCTGACCCATTTGGCTTTGTTGGGTTTGATGATGTGGTGCGCGAAGATTGGATTAGCACGCAATCGTTTAAATCGCAACGTGCGATAGAACTGGCCGAACGCTTAAAAGAATATCACCCAGCGCCTGTTTCTGGTGCGGGTATTGGCGATGTTTGGCGCTTTTTGCCACGCGAACGCTCATTAGTATTTATGATTTCTGATTTTCACATGCCGATGACACAGTTAGAAGAAGCTTTGTCTAACCTGACGCGCCATCATATTGTGCCTGTGGTGCTGTGGGATGACGATGAATACAAAAATCTGCCTGAGTTTGGTATTACGGCTGTGACTGACCCAGAATCTGGCCAAAAACGTACGCTATTTTTGCGCAAAGAGTTACGCAACAAAATTATCGAGTCGTTTGAAGCGCGCCGTGAAGCCATTTACGCGCTATTTATGCAATTTGATATGCCACCATTTTATGTGGAAGGCGATTTTGATGCCGATAGGCTGACTGAGTATTTCCACCAATTTGTAGCTGCTTAACCACTTAACACTTATGAAAAAATTTATGCGTAATTTATTACTAACAATGACACTAATCTTAAGCTCTGTTGCTGCTTACGCGCTAGATGTGACAAGATTACCTGACGTTAAAGATGGTGTAGTTAGCATTCAAACACAAGACCCAGTAAAAGATATTGGTTATGTGGTGGGCGATGTGCTTACGCGAAATATTACATTGACGATTAAAAAGCCTTATTACTTAGTTGAAGAGTCGCTACCGATTGTTGGCTTCGAAAAAACTTACCGCGGGCAGCCAATTGGCGTTTATTTGAATGGTTTAAAGCACAGCAAAAAAGATGAGGGCGAGCAAATCGTTCACCATTTAACGCTTGATTATCAAATATTTACCTCTAGCGTGGTGGCCAAGCGCGCTGCAGTGTTGGCGGAATACGTACGCTTAGTTAACACCAGTGATAAAGAAGATTTAGTGAAATATCGCATCCCAATGTGGGAATTTGTGATTTCGCCTTTGTCTGTGTTTGGCCAAATTAAAGTAGAAGATGATATGAGCCAATTTAGAGGCCCTATGTTATTGGATGCTAGCAACGAGGAGAAACGCCTTAAAACGTTATTAGTATTTTTGACGTTAAGCTTGTTAGGCTTGCTATATATTTTAGGCAAAAGTGCTTGGTTGCCACGCATGGGTGGGCCATTTGCCAAAGCTTATCGCACTATTAAAAAACAAGCAAATTTGCCACAAGGTGCCACAGCTGAAGGGGTTCGCCATGCGGTCTCTAGCATGCATTCTGCTTTAAATACATCTGCTGGTCATAGTTTATTTGCTGATAACCTAGACCAGTTTTTGGCTAAAAAGCCCGCTTTTGGGGCGATTAAAGCAGAAATGCAACAATTTTTTGGCTTGTCCAACCAAGTATTTTTTGAACCTAGTGCCAAATACACCTTAGGCTCCGAGCCACTTACTTGGCTTAAGCAGTTTTGCCGTCGCTGCCGCGATTGTGAGCGCGGATTGGTTCCTGATGCTTTAAACACAATGAACAAGGCATAAAATGTCGTTCTCACACCCTTGGTTGTTGTGGTTATTGCCGTTAGCTTTATTGCCTTTGCTGTTTCAGCGCGCGCATAGCAAAAACTATTCTTGGCTAGAAATGCTGCCTGCCGATCCGCTTTCTGATTTGGTTGGCATCATTTTAAAAGCGTTAGCTGTACTTACCCTGCTTTTTATTGTGCTGGGCTTAAGCGCACCACACACTAATCAGCAACAAGTAGAACGCATTGGTGTAGGCGCACAAATTGGCTTGGTGTTAGATAGAAGCGCTAGCATGGATGACCCCTTCTCTGGCACCCCCACAGAGGCCCTAGGTGAAACTAAATCGGCAGCGGCGGCTCGCTTGATTACTAAATTTGTGCAATCGCGTCAAAACGATCTGATGGGCATGATTACTTTTAGTA
>JANMBK010000249.1:0-3122 GCA_031360365.1 Methylophilaceae bacterium | reverse complement strand
CGAGTATTTTCTGCATTTTCACCGCGTCGTCGCCAGTAAAAATGGTTTCCATGCTTGGTTTCATAATCACTTCTGCCACAACGGCTTTTAAGCCTACGGCTTCCATGGCTTCTTTCACCGCAATAAAATCATTGGGGGCGTAATCACTTCTATGCTGCCGTCTTCATCCGTGACAATATCTTCGGCCCCAGCTTCAAGCGCCACTTCCATCACTTTATCTTCGCTCAAACCTGGCTCATAAATCAATTGACCGCAGTGTTTGAACATAAACACCACGCTGCCATCGGTGCCCAAATTGCCGCCTTGTTTGCTCAGCGCATGTCGCACGTCCATCACGGCGCGTTGTTTGTTGTCGGTCAGGCAATCGATAATAATCGCCGCACCATTAATACCATAACCTTCGTAACGAATCTCTTCGTAGTTCACGCCTTCTAGCTCGCCAGTGCCTTTTTTAATGGCGCGCGTAATATTATCGGCCGGCATGTTTTCTTCTTTAGCTTCTGCCACCGCAGCTCTTAACCTTGGATTCATATTACTATCGCCACCACCCATGCGTGCTGCTACGGTGATTTCTTTAATTATTTTGGTGAAGATTTTGCCGCGTTTGGCGTCTTGGCGGCCTTTGCGATGTTGAATGTTTGCCCATTTACTGTGACCTGCCATGCTCGCTACCTTTATTACTATGATTGATTTAAAAATCTTATTTTATCATAGCTCGCTAGTTGCTCTTGTCGATTGATAATTGAGGCTAGGCTAGGCGCACGAGTGCAGACAGTACAATTAGTACGGCAAACGAGTGTAACAAAGCATAGGCTTGATTAGCATTCGACAATGTTATTCTTGCCCTTGGGCGACGTCTACTTCACTATGTTTTCTAATGGTACTCACCGAAATTGTCACCAAAGCCAGCGCAATCAAAAACATACCAATGAGTTCAATGTGGCTAGGTCGCTCACCTAATTGAATCCATGCTGCACCAACCCCGATGACTGGTGCCAGCATACTGGCCATGCTGGCAACGCCTGCAGGTAAGCGCTGTAGCGCATATGTCCACAACACCCAAGCTAGGCTGCCACTTAAAAATATGCTGTAGATAATGGTAAGGTAAAAAGTGTTTGACCACACAATCGGCGGCGCAGGCAATATCAAGGCGACGACAATAATGGGGATTGAGCCTAACAGCGTTGGCCAAGCAGTGATATTCAGCAAATCTAAATCTGGGCGACGTTTGTGCAATTTTTTAGACACAATGGCCGAAACCGCCCACGAAATGCCAGAAGCCAACGCCATCAACATGCTAACGCCATCACCTTTAATATGCAGCGGGTCAAATATCAGCACAATGCCAAACAAGGCAAATACAACCGCCAACCATTGCCAGCCTTGCACTTTCTCACCCAACATTGGCCAAGCAAACAGCATAACCCAAAATGGCATGGTGTACGATAGCACCGCAGTTTTACCTGCACCGCCTTCCACTAGGGCCCAAATCAGCAAACCAGTGAAACCACAAGTTTGTAAAATACCAAGCAACATCATGGTAGGAAACTCTTTTAAAGCCAGTGGTCGCCTAGTGGCTACCAACACCAAAAACAGCATAAGCGCGCCCAGAAATGTGCGCAGTGCAGCAAATTGAAATGGGCTGGCGTCTTGCACAGCTAGCTTCATTACCACCCAGTTATAGCCCCAAATAAGCGTAAGCAAAAATAAGGCAACAAAGGCTTTAATGACAGGTTTATTTTGCATAATTTATGTAATTAGTACTGATGATTATTTTGCACTTGTCATTATAAGGTGTATATTTTTATTCAAGCGCTAGCGGGGAGAAAATGATGAAAACATTACAACAAATATTAAACGACAAAAAGCATAAAGAACTGATTTCGATTGCGCCAAACCGACCCGTATTTGATGCGCTGGTGATTTTGGCAGAGTACAAAATTGGCGCCTTAGCGGTGATGGATGGCGACAAGCTAGTGGGTATATTCTCAGAACGCGATTATGCCCGCGAAATTATTTTGCAGGGCCGCTCATCTAAAACCACGCACATACACGAGGTGATGACTGCCAATGTGATTGTAGGCAACCCTCATGATTTGGTAGATAGCGCCATGCGTATGATGTCTGAAAAAAAGTTTCGGCATTTGCCAGTGGTGGAGGGTGAAAAAGTACTGGGTATGCTATCTATAGGGGATTTAGTCAAAGAAACCATTGACGACCAGCAACGCGCCATTGAAGCGCTAGAAAGTTATATTAAAGGCTGATTTAAGCTTTTATTTTAACAGCACCTTAAATTGATGCCCTGCAAGCCGCATGGATATTGGTCTGCAGGGCATTATTTTTTGCTCGTGCTTATTTGAGCTTACAAACTAACTTATTCGCCTATTATTTTTACCAGCACACGCTTATTACGTCTGCCATCAAACTCGCCATAAAAAATCTGCTCCCATGGGCCAAAATCTAAACGGCCTTCACTAATCGCCACCACCACTTCGCGCCCCATCATTTGGCGTTTTATATGCGCATCGGCGTTGTCCTCACCCGTATCGTTATGACGATAACCGCTAACAGGCTCGTGCGGCGCTAATTTTTCAAGCCATACTTTATAATCGTGATGCAAGCCGCGCTCGTCATCGTTAATAAACACGCTGGCAGAAATATGCATCGCGTTAATCAATGCCAAGCCTTCTTTTACGCCACTTTCACGCACGCATTCAATCACATCATTAGTTATGTTCTTAAAATCCATGCGTGCTGGAATATTAAACCAAAGCTCTTTGCGAAAACTTTTCATCTTGTATGCCTCCTAATTTGTTAGATTATTTTAGCACTAGACCATCGGCATAAACAGCACAAGCAGCAATAAAAAAGGCCTCCAATTGGAGGCCTTATACTTACAAAAGCTTAGCTTTTTACTTCTAGGGCTTGGCTAAAGCTTTTGCCTTCGTTATCAGTCGCCAACACCTCTAACTTACCGGGCGCTGTTGGCACAAAGTTGAATTTAAAATAAGGGTCTTCCGCTGTGCCCACACCCACATCCACTGTCATCACTGGTTTACCATTAAATTTAAACTCAGTTTTGTTAATGTAAAACGCGGGGATAAAGCCTTGCGATACCAACT
>JANMBK010000229.1:0-3270 GCA_031360365.1 Methylophilaceae bacterium | reverse complement strand
TTATCGCCAATTGTTGTTGATTACTGGCCCGAACATGGGCGGAAAATCGACTTTTATGCGACAAACTGCACTGATTGTATTATTAGCGCATTGTGGTGCCTTTGTGCCGGCAAGTGTTGTTAAAATTGGCGAAATTGATCGTATCTTCACTAGAATTGGCGCTTCTGATGACTTGGCAGGTGGGCGTAGTACATTCATGGTCGAAATGACGGAAACGGCAAATATTTTGCATAATGCCACAGAGAAAAGTTTAGTACTTTTGGATGAAATTGGGCGCGGAACTTCAACATTCGACGGCTTGAGTTTGGCTTGGGCAGTGGCAAAACAGCTGCTAGAAAAAAATAAAAGCTACACGCTTTTTGCCACACATTATTTTGAGCTAACGCGCATTGTGGATGAATTTAAACACGCCACCAATGTGCATTTAGATGCAGTAGAGCATGCTAATAAGATCGTGTTTTTACATAAGGTGGAAGAAGGCGCGGCGCATATGAGCTATGGCATACAAGTGGCGCAGCTGGCGGGAATTCCCAAAAGTGTGGTTGCTGCGGCAAAACGCAAATTGACGCAGCTAGAAAATAATCAATTGACTCAGAACCGCAACCAGCCTGATATGTTTACGACTAATCTGGAGCCAGAACCTACACCACAACACCCCGTAATTGCCGAGCTAGAGGCGATCCAGCCAGACGACCTAACGCCAAAACAGGCTTTAGAGTTGCTATATCAATTACAAAGCTTGCTCAAGTAAAAAAGCACCTGCGGGGTGCTTTTTTATCAATATTACACTTGAATATAAAGCTGAAACTAGTGGTGATGCCCACCCGCGCCATGCACGTGCTGGTGTGAGATTTCTTCTGGTATGGCTTTGCGCACATCGGTCACGGTGGCAGTAAACATGACACGTTCACCCGCCCATGGGTGATTACCATCTACCACCACTTTGTCATCGGCAATTTCGGTAACGGTGTATAAAATCACCTCGCCCGATGTTTCATCTTCACCCTCAAATTGCATGCCTACTTTTAGCTCATCGGCTGGAAAAGCACTTGCAGGCTCAATTTGCACGAGTTCTTCGTCAAATTCACCAAACGCATCGGCTGGCATTAAATCGACAGTCACCACATCGCCCACGTTTTTGCCGTGCATGGCTTCTTCCACTTTCGGGAAGATATTGTCGTAACCACCGTGCAAATAAGCCACTGGTTCGCTGCTGGATTCCAGCACCTCACCATCGCTATTTTTAAGTTGGTAAGTCATTGTAACAACTGTGTTCATTGCGATTTGCATGGTTTTCGACATTAGTGCATCCTTAAAGGCTAAAGTTTGTATAAAAATTATGGATAGAATTTTAAACTATTTTTGCAATTTGGCTAAATAAGCAAAATTATTATTTGCTAGTTTTAGCAATAAATTTATCCAATGCAGCGGCAAACACTTGCCTGTCGCTAAGGTTAAATATTGCAGGGCCACCAATCTCTATGCCATTGCCACGCAACTCATCCATTAAATTGCGCATGGCAAGGCGTTCTTTAATATTGGCTTCGGTATAAAGCTCGCCACGTGGATTAAGTGCATGGGCGCCTTTCGCTACCACCAAAGCGGCCAGCGGAATATCGGCGGTAATAACTAGGTCACCCATTTCACATTCCTGCACAATTCTGCTATCGGCTACATCAAACCCGCTCGGCACAGTAATTGTTTTAATATACGGCGATGCAGGCACGCGTAAAAACTGGTTTGCCACCAAAGTGGTGGTAATTTTTGTGCGCTCTGCCGCGCGGAATAAAATCTCTTTAATGACGACAGGGCAGGCGTCAGCATCAACCCAAATTTCCATCTAACTATCTACCTCGGCCGCCGCTTCTATGTGTGCTGTTAGGGTTGGTGCCAAATCCACCTTGATTGGAATTTCTGGGATTGGAATTTCTAGTATTCGGGTTGCGCGCAGGTGGTTTTGGCGCAAATAAAGGTGTTTGCGGCATGGCTTGATGGCGCGCCGCTTCTGACATATGTTGGCCAGTATTTCGTTCTGATGTATTTTGTTTTTGCGCGTTATTTTGGCTTTGGTTTTGATTACGGCTCTGTCCATTACCGTTAGTATTTTGACCTCGCCTTTGGCCGTTGTTATTAGCACGCTGCTGTTGGCCTTGCCCATGTCCACGAGGTGGTCTGCCATGCGGTTGGGCTGAGCGAGGTGCTTCAGGTTCTAGCTTATCAGATGGCGTAAAACCTTCTACCTGCAATTTTGGTATTTCGCGCTTAATCAGCTTTTCAATGTCTTTTAAAAACTTCAATTCTTCGCGGTCAACTAGTGAAACTGCTGCGCCGCTGCTGCCAGCACGCCCAGTTCTGCCAATACGATGCACATAATCTTCTGGCACGTTTGGTAGCTCAAAATTCACTACTTGTGGCAATTGGTCAATATCTAAACCGCGCGCAGCAATGTCTGTTGCCACTAGCACGCGCATGGTGCCATCTTTAAATTGTGCCAGCGCTTTGGTGCGTGCGCCTTGGCTTTTGTTGCCGTGAATCGCCGCGGCTTCAATGCCGTCTTTGATTAACTTCTCAGCAAGCCTGTTCGCGCCGTGTTTGGTGCGAGTGAATATCAATACTTGTTGCCAATCATTTTTCTTGATTAAAAAACTCATCAGCTCGCGCTTGTGGCTTTGCGCCACCATGTGCACAGTTTGCTCAACCAGCTCGCTGGCGGTATTGCGGCGCGCGACTTCTACAAAACCCGGGTTATGCAGTAAGCCATCAGCAAGCGTTTTTATTTCGTCTGAGAAAGTAGCAGAGAACAATAAATTTTGACGTTGTTTTGGCAACATCGCGAGCAATTTTTTAATATCGCGGATAAAACCCATGTCCAGCATTCTATCGGCTTCATCCAGCACCAAAATCTCTACGCCACTTAGGTCAACATTCTTTTGGTTGGCGTGGTCCAGTAAGCGGCCAGGGGTGGCAACTAAAATATCCAACGGTTTTTTTAAGCGCGAAATTTGTGGGTTGGCGTTTACGCCACCAAAAATCACGGTGCTGGTGAGCGGCAAATACTTACCATAGGTTTTGACTGATTCTTCAATCTGCGCAGCCAGCTCGCGCGTTGGTGTAAGCATCAAGCAACGAGGGCGACTTTTAATGGCATCTGCGTTGCGTGCTTTTTGGCTAAGAATATGCAAAATCGGCAAGGTAAAACCAGCGGTTTTACCAGTGCCAGTTTGTGCGCCTGCCAGCAAATCGCCACCGCTTAATACTTGCGGAATGGCC
>JANMBK010000225.1:0-31305 GCA_031360365.1 Methylophilaceae bacterium | reverse complement strand
ACTTGATCGGCCAATGCCAATGCAGTGCGGTATAAGGCTTTGTCGTAGGTGCGGTGAATAAAATGATTGGTTAAAAAATAGCCTGCCACGGTTGAAATAACAATGAACGGCAACAGCAAAATCAACAGCCAACTAAAAAGTTGGTACTTTAATGAAGTTGGGTGTAGTAATTGTTGAAAACTAATCAATTGGCTTTGCTTCTAGCATGTAGCCCAAGCCACGAAAGGTGTTAATGTTAATGTCGCTGTGATCCAACTTTTTGCGCAAGCGATGTAAATAGACTTCGAGTGCGTTATCGCTAATGTCTTCATCAAAATTGCATAGTTTTTCTAACATTTGTTCTTTATTCACCACTTTTCCAGCCTTCAACATTAAAATTTCCAGCACAGCCAATTCGCGCGCGGATAAGTTAAGGCTGACATTATTATAAGTAGCGGCGTGATTCACTGCGTCTAATTGCAACTTTCCCACCGTAAGCATCGCGCTGCCACCAGCTTGACCACGCCGAATCAAAGCGCGCACTCTGGCTTCTAGCTCTGCCAAATTAAAAGGTTTGCTTAAGTAATCATCTGCACCTAAATCCAGGCCTTTTACGCGATTCTCCAGCGCGTCATTGGCTGTCAAAATAAGCACTGGTGTTTTATTGCCACGTGCACGCAAGCGTTTTACCACCTCGAAGCCGCTTAATTTTGGCAAGCCTAAATCTAACACTACCAAATCGAATGTTTGATAAACCAAAATGTCATCGGCATCGCCACCGCTATGCACTAAATCGACCGCATAGCCCGATTGTATGAGCGAATTTTTAAGCCCATCTGCCAATACTAAATCATCTTCTACTATAAATATGCGCATGATTAATAAATGTAGAGTTGTAAGTTTGCCGTAAGTTTAGCTACGTATAGTGGGTTTCACGGGCAGCAATGATGAGCTCCCGAGTAATGAACTAAAGTGATAACCGAATCAAAACACCTTTTTATAACACCTTTGATTTTATATGGATTAGGAGATTTAAATGAATAAATTTTTATCAGTATTAGTAGCAGGTTTAATTGCAGGCAGTTTGAGTGTCAGCGCTTTTGCGGCAGACCCTGCCAAGCCGGCAGTTGCAACAACGGAAAAAGTAGCAGCCCAAAAAGTTGAAGTTAAGAAAGATACTGGCCTAAAAGCCGCGGCTAAAAAATTATTTTCATCCGACAGCAAAAAAACAGACGCAAAACTCAAATAATCTAATTTTAGTTTAAGACTGACAACCAAGTAATTTTAACAATTAATTTTTTAAAGGAACATATCATGAACAAATTATTAACCACACTATTAGCAGGTGTTTTTGCAGCTACTTTAGGCGCTAGCGCATTTGCGGCAGAACCAGCTGCTGCAAAAGATGCAGCTAAAGCACCAACCGCAAATGCAGCACCCATGAAACACAAACATACGCATAAATCACACAAAGCAGACAAAGCACCAGCTGCTTCAGAAGTCGCCAAATAAGGAGCAATCGCATAAGTAGCAAGCGCAGTAAAAAGGCGGTGCCTACCCCCTTAGGGTGCCGCCCTTCTTTTTTATTTTTTAATTTTAATAAAAATCTAGTTTAAGAAAATCTAGCACAATGAACCAAGTAGCACGCAAAAGCATATGGCCTAGAGCAGAAATGCTGCAACTACTATCATTGTCGGGCACGCTGGCTGGCTTATGTATCACTGGCGTGACGGTATTTCACAGCTTAGGCAGGGTTTCTTTGCAAGGAACTTTAGCGGATGATATTTTAGCTATCTCAGCACTGATGTTTTTGCTGTGCACCTACATCATTTTCTTCACCCTTCGTACCCAACAAGAATCATTGGCGCTGACTTTAGAAAAAGTAGTCGACACCATATTCCTGCTGGCACTCACTGGCATGGTGACCGCTGGGTTTATGATGGTGTATAAGATTTTATGATAATGCTTTAAAACTAAACTTAGTTTACTTAAATGCGCATAAAAAGATGCCCTGTAAGCCAATATCTATGCGGCTTGCAGGGCATCTATTTAAGTAAATATATAAAAAATTATATTTAAAATACTATGTGCGCCAAGGGTGTTTCGGCATATTGCATACACCCGCAACATCGACACCCGCTTGTGCCACAATATGGTCGTTTTCAACCGAATCACCACTCACACCAATAGCACCCACTAGCATGCCTTCGTTATCAACTATTGGCAGACCACCTGGAAATGTAATCAAGCCATCGTTAGAATGTTCAATGCCGTAAAGTGGTTGGCCAGGCAGTGAAAGTTTGCCGATTTCGCCTGAAGGCATGGCAAAATGACAGGCTGTTTTTGCTTTTTTAATGGCAATATCAATGCTACCCACCCAAGCGTCATCCATACGGGTAAAGCTTTTTAAGTTGCCGCCCGAATCTAAAATAGCGATGCACATTTTAACGCCCATCTGTTTCGATTTTTCTACGGCTTTATCTACAATTTGTTGTGCGAGTTCATAACTGACGTGCATGTGACTTTCCTTTATTGGTGAATAATCGAGCATGCTAGCATATTAATGTGTGCGGCTCTGTAGGCGCTTGTGAGGTTAGCTGTAAGAGAAGCAAACCGTAGGAATTATGTCAATCAATTCGCTTTGCAGTTGAACAACAAAGCCAAAGAACTTTTCAAGTCAATCAGCTGTCAAAATTAAGTAATAATGATTTATCTGGGTGGGCGTTATGCTTGCCATATGTGTTTAAAAGATAGATGCGAGACTGAATTGCTACTGAATTTATTTCAGTCTGCTCTCACCATTTGGCATATGCGCGCAACCTTAAATGAGGTGCTTATGGAGGAGAATGATCATGAAACGCATGTATTTTTTAGTCCCCGGGATTGAAACTACCAAAAATATTGTCGATGTTCTTTTGCTGGCGCGGGTTGATCAACGCCACATTCATGTATTAGCCAAACGCGATACCCCACTGGAAGGCCTGCCCGAAGCGTCGTTTTTGCAAAAGAGCGATTTTGTACCTGCGCTAGAACGCGGAATGCTGTTTGGCGGGCTAACTGGTATACTTTTGGGTGTGTTTGTGATCGCATTTCCAGGCGAAATGGTATTGAACGGTGGCACAATTTTAGCGACATTTTTAATTGGCGCTGGTCTCGGTGCGTGGATATCGAGCATGGTAGGCAGCAGTATTGCCAACAGCCAAATTACGCGATTTGCACCAGCCATTGAAAGTGGCAAGTTTTTGATGATGGTAGATGTGCCGCGTAGCCGCACTGAAAGCATTGAGCAACTAGTAAAAGAGCGCTATCCACAAGCGGTAAGCGAGGGAACCGAGCCAACCATGCCCGCCTTCCCTTAATGCATGAATTATAATACATGCCCTGTAAGCCAATACCAATACGGTTTACAGGGGTGTTATTTTTAGCCAAAATAGCTATAAATGTATTTATTTACATCTGCTTACTAATATTAAAGCCTATCCTTACATTCCAGTTACATGCCTGCCATCAAGCTGTAACATCCACTGATTAGAATAGAATCTCTTTACAAAAGGAGATTTAAATTATGAATCAAAAGTTCATCAAGAATGTTTTTACTGGTAGTTTATTGGTTGGTAGCTTAGTTGTATCTAGCTTACAGGCTAATGCAGAAGGTTTTCATGAAGGCTTAAATAACCATGGCAAGGCTATTTCTTCTGCCAAATTTTACGAAGTTTTAGCCAATACAAAAATGGATTATTTGGGCTACAACTTTGGTAAACCTGATGAAATACAAACGCTAAAAGACATCTCTGGCGCCAGTGTAGGTTCTGTTTGGGTGTATCGTGATGCTGTACAAAAAGACAACAGCATGCAAGATGCACATTTTGTGATTATTGATGGTAAATTGCAATACGCAACTTTATCAAGTGCGTCATAAATGCTGAATTAATCACTGTTAGCTAGACCTTGGTTTGGTTAAAGCTATCCCATAACAGCCCGCAAGTGTGGGCTGTTTTTGTTTGTGTTGGTTTTATCTACATTTGCATATATAAAGCTGAAAATATCAAGTAAAAAGATGCTCAGCAGGCCAATATCCATGCGGGTCTCAGGGCATGCATTTTATTGATTTAAGCTATTTTGAATCGCAATTAACTCTTCATTGGCATCGCTAAAATCTTCAAACTTTTTGCCTGCCGTTCTAGCATACCAATATTTACTGTTCCACTCGTCACCTTCAATTTTGTGTAGCACGGCGTGAATCCAATTAGCGGTGTCGTCAGAATAATCTTGCGCGATATTGTGTGCTTTGTGCCAATCGCCATCTAACGCGGCATGTACTGCGATTAATAATTCTGCCTTATTCATTAAAAATCATTCATCAAAAAATCCCAGCTTTTGGCTTCTTAGTAAATTTTTTAAAGCTGCTTCTGCAATACTGGCGCTGGATCTATCCGCATACAATTTTGAAGCAATGATTTTCACTGGTGGATTGGCGCGAGTGTAGCGTGCGCCTTTGCCCGCCAAATGTGCTGCAAATCGCGCCTCTAAATCGTTAGTAATGCCTGCGTAATAAGCGCCGTTATTGCACTCTAGCAAGTATAAAACCCATGTCACCATATTCAAATTAGGCTGCAAATTCGTGTGAAAATCAAGCTGCAACTTAGGTTTTAACATTTACTTTTTGCTACTATTTTTTAATCAAGTGCGCTAACTCAGGTAAACCTGCACCATCCGCATACGCTTGTTTAAAGCTGTCACGGCTTTGCCAGCGCAGCCAAAAGTGATGCAAATGCTCAAAACGCTCATCTAGCGGCATTTGTACAGGGCCAAATTTTGAGAATGCGATGGAGGTGCACAAAGTGATATCGGCAAAAGTAGGTGCTTTGCCACCAATTAACCAGTCGCGACCATCGGATAAATGTTTGTTCACCAAGCTGGCGTGGCTAAGCGCCTCTTTGCGGCAATGCTCGCCCCATTGCGGGTTACTGGTAAGCTCAATTTTTGGCCCTAAGCCTTGCATTCGCACGTGAAAATCGGTGGTAATGCGATACAAAATTTGTACCCAAATGCGCGAATCCCACATGCTGATTAAGCCTTGTTCTTTGGGTGTTTCGCCAAACAATTTACGGCCTTCAAATAGATTATCCAAATACATCGAAATCGCCACCGACTCACTCATAAAGCTGCCGTCTTCTAGCTGCATGGTGGGTGTTTCGCCCCACGGGTTCATCTTAAGATGCGGCCATTTACGCTGGTCTCCGCCTGGTGCCATGTCGTAAATCACTTCTTCTATATGGCTTTGAATGCCTTTTTCAAAACAGAATAAACGCAAACGCTGCGGATTAGGGAAGGCCGATGGTGAAGTGAAAACTTTTAATTTTGTTGCCATTTTTTGCTCCTTTTTTATTTTAATAACTAGCGAGGATATTCAATTGTTCCCTTTTGAATAAACTCAATCTTATAACCATCAGGGTCTTCCACAAAAGCAATCACCAGTGTGCCGTGTTTCATTGGCCCTGCTGGACGCACCACTTTGCCACCCTTGGCGGTCACTGCATCGCAAGCTTTGTAGGCATTATCCACTTCTATCGCCATGTGGCCATAAGCGCCACCCATCTCGTAACTGGTTTTGCCGTAGTTATAGGTCAGCTCTAACACCGTATTGTCATACTCGTTGCCGTAGCCCACAAACGCCAAGGTAAACTCACCATCGGGGTAATCACTGGTGCGCAGCAATTTCATGCCTAACACATCAGTATAAAAATCAATCGACCGTTGTAAATCTCCGACGCGTAACATGCTGTGTAACACTCTCATTTCTTATTCTCCTAGATTACGATTTAATATGATGGTGTGGTATTTTTGCATGAGTTGTTGCTGCGTTTCCACCACATCGGGGTTGAGCGGAATGCAATCGACGGGGCACACTACAACACATTGTGGTTGATCAAAATGTCCTACGCATTCGGTGCATAAATTTGGGTTAATTTCGTAAATTTCTTGTCCTTGGTAAATGGCGCCATTGGGACATTCTGGCTCACACACGTCACAGTTTATACACTCGTCTGTTATTAAAAGTGCCACTATTTTCCTAGCTTAGTCTTAATTGCGGCATCTACTGTAGGCGATACAAACTGATGCACATCACCATCTAACATCGCTACTTCACGTACTAAAGTAGACGAAATAAATAGATACTGCTCGGAAGGCGTTAAAAATATGGTCTCCAGCTTAGGAAAAAGCTTGCGGTTCATACCCGCTAATTGAAATTCATATTCAAAATCACTGGCAGCACGCAAACCGCGAATCACCATTTGTGCGCCTTGATTTTGTACAAACTCCATCAGCAAACCACTAAATCCCACCACTTTAATATTACTGGTTTTTTTAAACACACTTTGCGCCAACGAAACGCGTTCTTCAAAGCTAAATAGCGTGCGCTTGTTGGTGCTGCCTGCCACCGCCACAATCACTTCATCAAACAAATCAGCGGCACGATGCACAATATCCTCATGCCCTAAAGTGATGGGGTCGAAGGTACCTGGGTAAACTGCGATGCGGTTTTTACTCATGTGAATCACCTTTATTAATTAAGCAGATTTTAGCAAATGATAATACACATTACCTGCTTTGTTTTTCTTTACCGTTGTCCACTGCGTGCTATTCTCAATTTCATACTCCGCCTCAACATACAACATACCACCTTGGTTAAGATGCTGATTTAGAATTGGTAATAGCTTATCAATCCATCCTTTATTGTATGGCGGATCGCAAAAAATAATGTCGAATTTTTGTGTGTTATTCACTAAAAACTGCAGTGTATCTTGGTTAATTATTTGGATGTTTTTCGCATCTAATAAAGTTTGGTTTTGCAAAAGTGATTGATGTGCCTGACGTGAATTTTCTATCATTGTCACGCTTTTAGCGTTTCTAGAAAGCGCCTCAAACCCGAACGCACCTGTGCCTGCAAACAAATCCAAGCAAGTTTTACCGGTTAAATCTTGCCCCAGCCAGTTAAACACTGTAATCCGCACGCGCTCTGGCGTGGGGCGCAAACCATCTACATCGGGAAATTTAAGTAAGCGACTACGCCAGAATCCAGCATTAATGCGGACTTGATTTGACTTAGTTGATTTAGACGGAAATGATTTTGGCAAAATAAAGCTTTAAAATTTAAAGCCATATTTTAACCAATTATTAGACTGTTGTTTTATTAAGCCACTGGAAACTTATTTTGGCCGTCTTGCCTTATATGCGGCTGACTTTTGGTCGGCGCTGCTACTGCGCGCCGACTGTCACGCTAACAAAGTTTTCAGGCTTTACGCGACGTTTAAACGCGTCTTTAATTTGGGCAGCGGTGACTTTGGCCACTTGCTTATTAAAATCATCTAAATAAGTCAGTGGTAATTTGTGAAAGCCAATCATGCTTAGATAATCTAAAATTTTTGCGTTGCTATCAATGCGCATGGGGAAGCCGCCAATAATGTTATCTTTCGCGGCTTTTAGCTCTTTATCTGTCACCCCATTTTGTATAAATTTGGCAACAGTCGCGTTAACTACTTTCATCGCATCATCAGCTTGCTCTTTTTTAGTTTGCAGGCCAATTTGAAATGGTCCAATTTCGGACATGGGCATAAAGTAGCTATACACGCTATATACCAAGCCGCGTTTTTCGCGCACTTCTTCAGTTAAGCGCGACACAAAACCACCGCCACCCAATATGTGATTGCCCAAATACAGCGCAAAATAATCAGCATCGCCACGCTTAATACCAGGGTAACCCAACACAATATGCGCTTGCGAGGCAGGATGCGCAATGCGCTGAGTGTTGGCGCTTTGCGGATAAGTCACCTCGGCAATTTTTGGCACGGCTGCGCCTTGTGGCAAGCCTTTGGCAGCTTCTTCGGCAATGGTTTTGGCTTGCGCTTCTGTCATATCACCAATCAAGGCAATCACCGCGCTTTTGGCGGTGTAATAAGTATTGTAAAACGCAATTAAATCGTCCCGTTTCATGGCATTAATCGTATCAATTTCACCACTTTCGTCCATGCCATAGGGATGATTGGGGTAAAGCGCCAGCATAAATGCTTTGTTAGAAATGCTTTCTGGCTGGGTAGCCGATTCTTTGAGTCCCGCCACAATGCGCGTTTTTTCACGCTCTAAAACAGCTTGTGGAAAATCAGGTTTATGCAAAATTTTATTGAATGTTTCTAAGGCTTTGGCACTTTCACTGGTCAGCGTACGTAACTTAAACGCAGCGCGATCGACATCTAATTCGCCACCAAAATTTGCACCGATATCGGCAAATTTATTGGTAATGGTTTCCTCGTTCATGCCATCTGCCCCCAGTGTCATTATGTAGCGCGTCACGCCTGCTACGCCAGAGGTGGCTTTTGTGTCGCGCGCGCTACCAGCAGGAAAGTTCAAAGCCATATCAATAATTGGCAAATCGTGATTCTCGACAAAATAAACCTGCGCGCCAGTGCTGGTTTGCCAGTGGCTGATTTTAACGGCGGCGCTGGCGTTGCTAGCTAACAACAAGCTGGTGATAAAAATTAAGTTTTTTAAAGGTTTCAACATTCTATGGATTCCATTATTTCACATCAAGTTCGCTATCGCTCCCGTCGGAATGACGGGAGGTTTAAATTTTTTAGTTTTAAAACTTATTTTTAATCAACCAAAAACTTGAAAGCGTTTGGCGAGACTAGGCGCGGAACGCCGACGTGTACGTAATGTGTACACGAGGTGTTGTGCAACAACGTATCGCGAAGCGGTTTAAAGTTTTCATTATCTGACGTAAGGCTTGGCGGGTACGACATTCGGATCAATCGGCTGAGGATCCAGCGTCGCCACCGTCATATTATCTTTAATCAAATATTTCTTGGCCACCGCTTGAATTTGCTCAGATGTCACCGCCTTTAACTTCTCAGGATACTCTTTCAGTAAACGCCAGCTGTAATTCATCGTCTCTAATTGGCCAATTTGCATGGCTTGGTAAAACATACTGTCGCGCTGATAAACATCAGCCGCAATCACCGCTGCTTTTACGCGGTCTAGCTCTTGCTGCGTGACGCCGCCCGTTTTAATTAACTCAATTTGGGCGATTAAAGCTGCTTCAATATCTTGCACTGTTTTGCCTTCTGCAGGTGTGGCGACTAGCTCAAATAAAGATTCGCGACCTCTTGAAGTGCTGTCATAACCCGCGCCCACATCTAACGCAACTGAGGTTTCGCGTACCAGTTTTTGGTTTAATCTGGCTGAATCATTACCACTTAACACACCGGCCAGTACATCTAGTGCATAAGGCTCCCAGGCTTGCTCCGATGTGATTGAGCCGCTAGACAATTCTGGCCCCTCTAAAGTCGGTACATGAAAACCCATTGTCAAATACGGCAACTTGCCTGGCGCTTTTACTACTAAGCGGCGCTCACCCATTTGTGGCGGCTCAGTTTGTGGTTTGCGCGCAGGCAATTTTTTGGCCTTTAATTTGCCAAAATGCAGCTTGGCTAGCTTTAAAACCTCCTGCGCTTTTACATCGCCAACAACCACTAAAGTTGCGTTATTGGGTGCATACCAATTGTTGTACCACTCGCGCGCATCAGCCGCCGTCATATTTTCTAAATCATTCATCCAACCCACCACTGGCCTAGCATATGGGTGTGCTTTAAACGCGGTGGATTGAAATTGCTCATTGACGCGCGATTGCGGTTTGTCCTCGGTACGCCAACGACGCTCTTCCATCACCACTTTGATTTCTCTAGCAAACTCGGCATCGGTAATCACCAAGTTGGCCATGCGATCGGCTTCTAGCTTCATTGATAGTGGCAGATGAGATTTTTCTAACTGCTGAAAGTAACAGGTGTAATCTTGCCCAGTAAAGGCATTTTCTTTGCCACCTGCAGCCGCTATCATGCGCGAAAATTGACCTGGTTTCAGGTTTTTAGTACCTTTAAACATCATGTGTTCTAACACGTGCGCCACACCCGTTTTGCCATTCACTTCATCAATCGCACCTGCGCGATACCACACTTGCGAGACCACCACAGGGGCACGACGATCTTCTTGCACAATCACTTTCATGCCATTTTGTAATTTAAATTCTTGAATCTCAGCCAGCGCGATGCTGGGCAATACGCTTAAACTAGGCAGCACAAAACTTAATAGCAAAATTTTTATTTTAAACACAAGATAATCTTTCTAAAACACAGCCTGAAAATACACTGATATTGAATGAACACACTAATGACATGCGCCAAATTAGTTTAGTTCGTGCGCGTGTGGGAGTTTACGACTAAAATAGCGCGTAATAAATATTTAAAGCAAAAATTATGTTCGATTTTTTTAAGAAAAAGCCCACAGAGGTGGCAGCGCCTAGCATTGAAGTAAAAGCACAAGTTGCGCCTGTTATTGTCGCCTCGCCTGCTGAAGAAAATCCAAAAGCAGAAGAAAAACTCAGCTTCACACAGCGCTTAAAACAAGGGCTTTCTAAAACGCGCAATTTATTCGGCGGCCAGCTCAATGTGCTATTTGGCGGCGGCAAAATTGACGCCGACACTTATGAAGAATTAGAAACCATTTTATTGACTTCGGACATTGGCGTGGCCGCCACGCAGCGATTATTAGATAACTTAAAAAAACGCGTAAAACACGAAAACTTAGAAGATACCAGCGCCTTAAAACAAGCCTTAAAAGCCGAACTATTGTCAGTTTTAACGCCCTTAGAAAAACCGCTGCAAACTATGCAGCATGCGCCTTTTGTGATTATGCTAGCAGGCGTTAATGGTGCAGGAAAAACCACTACCATTGGCAAACTGGCTAAATTATTCCAAGCGCAAGGCAACAGCGTGCTGATTGCTGCAGGCGATACCTTTCGAGCTGCTGCGCGCGAGCAATTGCAAGTGTGGGGCGAGCGCAACAACGTCACGGTAATTTCCAGTGAAGGCGGCGACCCAGCAGCAGTGATTTTTGATGCCGTTAATTCTGCCATCGCAAAAAAAATTGATATTGTAATTGCCGACACGGCTGGCAGGCTACCTACGCAAATGCATTTAATGGACGAAATTAAAAAAGTACAACGCGTTATCGGCAAAGCGCTGCCTAACGCACCGCATGAGATTTTGCTGGTGATAGACGCTAATACTGGCCAAAACGCAGTCAGCCAAGTAAAGGCATTTGATGACGCACTGAGCGTAACAGGATTAGTCTTAAGCAAGCTAGACGGCACCGCCAAAGGTGGTGTCATTGCTGCGATTGCACATGAAACTGAAGCTAGGTCACGCCCGATTCCAATTCGCTATATTGGCATTGGCGAAGCGATTGATGATTTACGACCATTTAGCGCAACAGAATTTGTGGACGCATTGTTTGATTAAAATATCTACTTTAATTTAGGTTACTCAATATGCAGCTACTCACCGCTTTTCTACTGCTACTGTTTCCGAGTATTGTACTCGCCAACGCTGGACTTCCCATGCTGGCGATTGTCTGGCCTTTATCTTTGCCCGCTTTTATTCCAGTTATCGCATTCGAAAGTTGGATAGTCCGTCGCACCTTGAATACCTCGTGGCGTGTAACAGTAACCCAAATGGTAAAAGCCAATGTTCTTTCAACTCTCATCGGCATTCCTCTTGCTTGGGTTATTTCTGTCGCCCTTGAATTTTTACTCATGTTTGTAGTTGTGAATGTCGCAGGCTCAAAATCCTATCCGCCACATGGAGTTGGTGAAGTCGGCCGAGTTATTCTATCTGCACCATGGCTTGGACCATTCCGAGAAGGTGGCCATTGGATAGTCCCATTGGCAATGTCAGTATTATTGGTTCCGTTCTTCTTCGCCTCATTCTGGACAGAAGCATGGTACGTTGCTAACACCTTATCTCCAAGCGCACCCGAGCAAGCTCGTCGAGCAATTTGGAAAGCAAATCTGTACAGTTATCTCGTCTTGCTTTTGGCTTGTATTGGCTGGTTAGTATTTGGCCTGGCTACTCAAGCTTAAGAGCGTCTGGTCTCAGTCTCAACACTATATCGTGCAAATATATCAGCTATAATCCAAGCAATGATTACTTTCGACAACGTCACCAAACGCTACCCCGGTAGCCATGAGGCATTGACCTCTGTGAGTTTTGCTATTGAGCAAGGTGAGATGGTGTACGTCACAGGTCATTCTGGCGCTGGTAAAAGTACGTTACTTAAACTGATGGCAGCCATTGAACGGCCAACTAGTGGCACGGTTTTGATTAATAATCAGAACGTGAGTAAGTTAAAAGAGGCAACGCTGCCTTACGTGCGGCGAAAATTTGGCTTGGTGTTTCAAGACCACAAACTGTTGTATGACCGCAATTGCTACCATAACGTGGCGCTACCATTGGCGATTAACGGTATTACGGGCATTGAGGCGGGCAAACGCATCCGCGCTGCGCTCGACAAAGTGAGCTTGCTTGGCAAAGAAAAAGCCATGCCAATTACATTGTCTGGTGGTGAGCAGCAGCGCCTCGCCATTGCACGGGCGGTAGTTTCTAGGCCAAGCATATTAATTGCCGATGAACCCACAGGTAATTTAGATCGCAATTATGCGGAAGACATTATGGCCTTGTTTACTGCGTTTCAACAAGTGGGCGTCACGGTAATTATTGCCACGCATGACGCACTCGGTAATGCAAATTACCAAAACAAAGTCTTGCACCTTAATCAAGGTCGGCTGCGGAGCCTAGATCAAGCCAAGCTAACAAATGTTGAGGCGCCTGCCAATTTAGAGGCTAAGACATGAACGCGTGGTGCCATATTTGGTTTTCGCAACATACTCAAGCGCTGAATTTGGTGCTGCGCCGCTTTAAAAGCAATCAATGGAATACCCTATTAATTTGTCTAGCGATTGGGGTGACCCTAGCGCTACCGAGTATTTTATATGCAGTGTTAGACAGTGTGAATGGTCTCGCCAATAACGTCAAAACAGAGTCAAAAATGAGCGTATTTTTAGCCACAAATCACAGTGAAGATGCGGTTGGAAACATAAAAGCCGCGCTGGAGAAAAATGCAGCCATCAAAAACTTTACTTTCGTTAGCAAACAAGATGCATTGGCAAAGCTGCAAGCCGCTGAGGCTAATAACGAGATTTTCAATTCGCTGGAAAATAATCCATTGCCTGATGCATTTTTTGTGGAGCCGAATAAATTAGATGTAGATAGTATTGCCAGTTTGCAAAAAGAATTGCGCCAGCTAGAAGGCGTTGAGGAAGTGGTGGTAGATGGTGCGTGGTTGAAACGCTTGAATTATTTAGTATTGCTGGGCAAACAAGCCATGCTGATTATCGCCAGCCTATTGGGGTTCGCGCTGGTGGCGGTTATTGGCAATACCATCCGCATGCAAATTTTAACGCAACAAGCCGAGATTGATTTAAGCCGACTGATTGGCGCCACAAAAAGCTTTATTCGCAGACCATTTTTATATGCAGGTGCGCTGTATGGTTTATTCGGTGGGCTTTTTGCGTTGGTCATCACTTTTGCAGTGATTTTTCTGTTCAACCGCACAATCGCATCCATTGCTGCAGAATATGAAAGCCAATTTTTGCTCAATCACCTCAACATGACAAGCATCACATTGATTTGCTTGATTGCTTTGTTTCTAGGGCTTGCCTCAGCCTACCTTGCAGTTTCAAAGTCTTTACTTCACTCTACAAAATAAACCAGCACTAAATAAATTGTTACAAATCTTTACGTTTTTGAAACTTTTAACAGCTAGCACTCTCATAACCAGAGTGCTAAAATAGCATTAACTGTTAAAAAGGAGTTTCATCATAAACGCTTTAACCATACCGTCAATTTCGTCACTCGATAGCTTTGACCAGTACATGCGTGCTGTTAAGGCCTTTCCGCTTTTAAGCGCAGAGGAAGAGCACGACTATGCCACTCGCCTAAAAAACAACAATGACTTGGATGCTGCACAGATGCTAATTGTGTCGCATCTACGCTTGGTGGTAAGTATTGCACGCGGCTATATGGGTTATGGTTTGCCACAAGCTGATTTAATTCAAGAAGGTAATATCGGGTTAATGAAGGCAGTAAAACGCTTCGACCCTGACCGTGGCGTGCGCTTGGTGTCATTTGCCATGCATTGGATTAAAGCTGAAATGAATGAATTTATTGTGCGCAATTGGCGCTTAGTTAAAACAGCCACCACCAAGGCACAACGTAAATTATTTTTTAATTTACGCAGCATGAAAAAAGGCTTGGGCTCACTACAGCCAGATGAAGTGAACAACATTGCCAAAACGCTAAACGTAAAACCAGAAGAAGTGCTAGAGATGGAGTATCGCCTTAACGGCCATGAAATCTCATTAGATGCGCAGATAGATGATGACGGTGACGAAAGTTTTAGCCCGATTGCTTATTTAGAGGACGAAAGCCCAGAACCTTCTGAACATTTAGAGATTAAACAAACGGAAACCGCGCAATCGGTAGGTTTAAGTAAAGCACTGGAAAGCTTAGATGAACGTAGCCGGCGAGTGTTAGAAGCGCGCTGGTTAACTGAAAATGCCAGCTTAACCTTGCACGATTTAGCAGCTGAGTTTGGTGTTTCGGCTGAGCGCATACGCCAAATTGAGCAAAAAGCCATGCAAAAAATTAAAGGCTTCATGTTACAAGCGGCATAACGTTATGCCTGCAACCGCAAGGGTTGTCCCCACAGAATATACCAGCTGAAGCTGGTTATTCATGGGTGAAACCCGCATAGATATTGGATTTCAGAGCATCGACAACATGCTCGGCACTATTTAAGAAGTGTTTATCCGATAAAAAAGCCGACATTCAGTCGGCTTTTTTGTATCCCCTGCAATTAGGCAGCTTTTACTTCAGCTTCGCTTTCAAAAGCCAAGGCATTACCCATATGCTGACGTAATATTTGCAAATCGGCCATTTGCGCACGTATGCTTTTTTCGATATTTTCAAGCTCTAAAATACGGTCTTCCAATGTATCGGTCGCTTTGTAGATGCGTTTAATACTTTCTAAACGACGACGTAATTGCAGCTGATGCTCACGCACTTGCGATTCCATCGGCGCGATAACGGCTTTTAACCAGTTTTCTACATCGCGGTTTGCCACTTCATATACATGAATGACGCGGCTAGCTAAGGTTTCAAAGAACTTGGTAGTCAGCGTCATTTTCTCGTTAGCAATCATATTAAACGCGGTGTTAAATTGCTCTTTATAGGCACGCTCTAACTTGGCCAGTTCTTTTTGATAACGCAAAGTAGAAAATGCAGGTGGCTCTGACTTACGCAAACCATGCTCTTTGCTGAATTTGTCGTACATCACATCCATCATTTTCTTAATCTCGTCAATTTGCGCATCTGACGACACCAAACGGCCTTTTAAATCTAAGAAAAAGTTATCCATCGCTTCGCGTATGGTTTTAGTAAAACTGGCATTTATCATGGTTTCACGCGTGGTGTGCACTTGCATTTTTAGCGCCTCCATGCCCAGCAAGGTAAACAATTTATTAGTTTGCTGCGAAAAAACGCTACGTAACGCCTGAAAGCGTTGCAAACCTTTTTCAAAGTTTTCCTTATCCACTTTCACTTTGTTCATCATGTGCTCAACCACATCTTCGTTCTTACCACGCAAGCCACGCAACTCCTCTAGCTGCTCAACCACGCCAGCAACACGAGAATCTAAAATCATGTTCGAGTTGCCGATTAAATCTTCAATCTCGTTTTTAGTGTTGTCGCGCACAATTTCTTTTTTAGACGGAATCAACTCATCCGAAAGTGCTTTTTCCAGCTCGGGCAAACGGCTTTGCGCTAGTAACGCATCATCACCATTAATCTTAGCCAGCAAGCCCTTTTGCGCAGAGGTTGGGAAAATTTGATTATTTTCTAAACCCAGCAGTTCAGCACTGGTTCTAACTTGTTTGGCAATTTCTTTTTCAATTTCGGCTTCGTTCTTCAGCTCGTCCCACAAGCCGTCGATTTTGTTTAGCACGGCTAAACGGCCTTTTTGCTTCCAGCGTGTGCCGCTAATATATTGGCGCCACACGTCAATTTCAGATTTCGTGACACCCGTATCCGCTGCCAAAATAAATAACACCGCATGCGCGTTTGGTAGCATGTTCAGCGTTAATTCTGGCTCGGTACCAATGGCGTTTAAACCTGGGGTGTCTAAAATCACCAAGCCCTGCTCCAACAAAGGATGCGGGAAGTTAATCATGGCATAACGCCAGCTTGGAATATCAATGGTGCCGTCTTTGTTCAAACTCATGGCATCGTCGCTACTGTTTGGGTCAAACAAACCAAATTTTTCGGCTTCTTCGGCCGTTACGCGTTTGGTGCTGCTTACCTCTTTAAAAGCAGCAATCATGCTGTCGTTATTATCCACGTCAAACGTCACCGCGTGCCATTCGTCAGGGTAACGTTTATATTCGGTGGTGGTGGCGTCAGATGCGCGCGTTTCAATCGGCAACATCATAATAGAAGTGGGCTTGCTGGCATCGTACAATAACTCTGTAGGACACATGGTGGTACGACCAGCACTAGAGGGAAGTAAACGTTGGCCATAGTCTGCAAAGAAAATCGCATTGATTAGCTCGGATTTACCGCGTGAGAACTCTGCCACAAACGCAACATTAAGCTTATCTTCGCGCAGTCTTTCTAGCAAATTAGTAATGCGCTGATCAATCTGCGCATCGTTTAGTTCTTGCTCATTTAGCCAGCTACGATAATCACAAATGCTATCAACTAGCGCTTTTCTCCACTCTGAGTAGGCTGCGAACTGATGCGCTAATTTATTTTCTGCCATGCTTTTTCATCCCTAAAAGCTAAAATTCCAAAAATATATATATGTCGTTTTTGGCTACTTTTTGTGCGTATTATGCATACTTAATTTTTCACATTTGTACTCTATCATGAGCGTATAAATATTCAAATAAATCAGTGACCTCTTAGCTATGTTTTAATGCAATTTCTGACAAAAGGTTAATTTTCAGCAACAAACGGTAAAATGCTGATAAGCAATGTGGTAAAAAGCGCCAATCTATTCGCTAGTGGCCTATTAGCTAGCAACAAGGTTCTGCTATCATCTTACCTTGTTCATTTAAAAGTAGTTTATGAGCGGCTTAACTCCAAACTCACCTATTCCAATTGATATTCGTCTGCATCAGGCGTCACGCTTGTTAGAAATTAAATTTGATAACAACACTGAGTGCATGCTAAGTTGCGAGTTTTTGCGTGTGCACTCCCCAAGTGCAGAAGTGCGTGGCCACGGCGCTGGGCAGGAAACACTGCAAATTGGCAAAGAATTAGTGAATATCACCGCCATCGAACCCATCGGCAATTATGCGGTCAAGTTAGTGTTTGATGATGGCCACGATACAGGCTTATATTCTTGGGATTATTTGTATTATTTGGGTGAACATTACGAAGCGATGTGGCAAGATTACATGGTCAAGCTTGAAATGGCTGGGCATAAAAGAATGCCGTAAATTTAGGACCGACTAAATGACAGAACAACAAATAAAGCAGGCTACACAGCAAACCACATATTTTGGTTTTAAAACCGTTGAAGAAACTGAAAAACAGCAAAAAGTAGGCGAAGTTTTCCACTCGGTTGCCAGCAAATATGACGTGATGAATGATGTCATGTCAGCAGGCATGCACCGCGTGTGGAAACGCTTTGCGGTAGACGTGAGTGGCGTAAAACTGGGTGACAGCATACTGGATATTGCGGGCGGCAGTGGAGACCTGTCGAAATTATTCGCAAAAAAAGTCGGTACGCATTTAATTAAAGGCGCAGGCTCGGTTACACTCACCGATATTAACGCCAGCATGCTCGCCGTTGGCTGTGATCGCATGATTGATGCTGGCCTTAACGTACCTGCCATGCAATGCAATGCTGAGGCGCTGCCGTTTACAGACGAACAATTTGATTGCGTGATTGTGGCGTTTGGCCTGCGTAATATGACGCACAAAGATGTTGCGCTTAAAGAAATGCAGCGCGTGCTTAAAGTGGGTGGCAGATTACTCGTTTTAGAATTCTCCAAAGTATGGCAACCGCTAGAAAAACTTTACGATGCCTACTCGTTTAAATTACTGCCTTTCATGGGCAAGCTGATTGCCAAAGATGCCGAGAGTTATCAATATTTAGCCGAGAGTATTCGCATGCACCCCGACCAAGAAACGCTAAAACAAATTATGTTAGATGCAGGGTTTGGCAAGGTCGATTATTACAATCTATCAGCAGGTGTTGTTGCCCTTCACAAAGGGTACAAAACATGACCCAAGCATTTAAAAATGCATTTTATGATTAAGCCTTTAGTCACACGCTTTTTGCAGCACCTTACCAGCCAAAACCAATGGTCAAAGCCATATCTTGTGCCCTTTGCAGGCAAAGAGGTGCAGTTTAATTTTGTATTGATTACAGCGAACATACAGATTCTAGAAGATGGCAGTTTAGCTATTGGAGGAGAAACGCATGCTCCAGAAGCCAGTATCCACCTGCCTCCCAGCCTTGCCTTGCGAATCATGGCAGGTGACGAAGCGGCAAAAATGCAAATAAAGATTGAGGGCGATACCCATTTGGCGACAGAATTCAGCAAAGTGTTGCAGAATATGCGTTGGGATATGGAAGAAGATTTGAGTCGTTTTACAGGTGACATTGCTGCCAGTAAAATTGGTACAACGACTAAAACAATATTGCAAACAGCGAAACAACAAAGTATTAACGCTGCAGAAATGCTGAGCGAGTATTGGCAAGAAGAGAAAAATATTCTCGCCAAAAAACGCCACGTAGAAAACTTTAACGCTGATGTGGATGCGCTAGTGGGTGATGTGGCACGCTTTGAAAAGCGCCTAGAAAAATTAAGCAAAACACTTAATACAAAACAAGAAAAAGAAAACCTCAATTAATGCATTACTTCCGCTTAGTTTATATTTTTTGGGTGTTTTTGTGGTTTCGACTCGATGATTTTATTGCCGGGCGCAAAGCATTCAAGCCTTTCCATACACTCATTAAAATGGTTATGTTCTGGCGCAAACCACAGCAAAATCGTGGTATTCGCTTACGTTTAGCCTTAGAAAAGCTGGGACCAATTTTTGTAAAGTTTGGTCAAATGCTATCAACAAGGCGCGATTTATTGCCACAAGAAGTGGCGGATGAACTGGCTAAACTGCAGGATCAAGTGCCACCTTTTGAATACGCTGCCGTCCAGGCCAGTATTGAAGCGGCATTTAGGGTGCCTATTCACAACATTTTCCCAATATTTGAGCAATTACCGATTGCTAGCGCCTCAGTCGCACAAGTGCATTTTGCCGAACTAGCTGATGGCAAAGAAGTCGCAGTAAAAGTACTGCGTCCTAATATTGATAAAGTCATCCACCAAGACATAGCACTGTTAAAATCGCTGGCGTGGTTGTTACAAGCGGTGTCGTCAGAAGGTAAACGCCTAAAGCCGCAAGAAATTGTCAGCGAGTTTGCGCGACATACTGAACATGAATTAGACCTTACCTTAGAAGCTGCCAATTGCAGCCAGTTGGCGCGTAACTTTAAAGACCGCCGCTTGCTCATTCCAGAAGTACATTGGGATTTTTGCCGCAAACAAGTAATGACCATGCAGCGCATGCACGGCATGCCTGTCAGCCAAATTGATGCGTTGCGTGCTGGCGGCATCGACATTACCCAACTGGCACACGACGGCGTTGAAATATTTTTTACCCAAGTATTTCGCGATGGATTTTTTCATGCGGACATGCACCCTGGCAACATTCAAGTGGCAACAGAAGGTGCAGATAAAGGCAAATACATTGCGCTGGATTTTGGCATTATGGGCACGCTGTCGGACACTGATAAATACTACCTTGCGCGCAATTTTTTAGCATTTTTTAACCGCGATTATCGAGATGTGGCTGTGGCGCATATCGAATCGGGCTGGGTGCCTGCCGACACTAATGCCGATGAGCTAGAAATCAATATCCGCGCGATATGCGAACCGATTTTTGATAAACCACTAAAAGATATTTCATTCGGCAGAACGTTGTTAAGTTTATTCCAGATGTCGCGCCGATTTGGTGTAGTGATTCAACCACAACTGGTGATGCTGCAAAAGACGTTACTGAACATCGAAGGTTTAGGCCGCGATTTAGACCCGAATATTGACTTGTGGCAAAGCGCCAAACCGTTTTTAAGCCGCTGGATGAGTGAGCAAGTGGGTTTGCGCAGCCTACTGACAACGCTTAAAAAAGAGCTACCGTTTATATTCAAAACCGCACCGCAAATGCCTAGGCTGGTGCACCAATTTTTAAACCAGCAAACGCAAGCTGAACAAGAAGCGCCGCTACGAACCAGTATTGATGCGCTTATACAGGCACAACAAAAGCAAGCGTGCTGGCAGAAGCGGTTGGTTTTAGTAATAATCGCGTTGCTGCTCCTTCAATGCTTAGGCCTATTGTTGCTCACTTACTAGCGCTTTTGACAATGCGCACAATAAAATGTTGAGCGCTGTCCTAACCGAATACACTTGATTGGTTTGCTGCATAGCCTACAAAACTCATCCGTACGACCATACACCAAATGTTCTTGCTGAAAATAGCCAGGGTTGCTATCAGCGCCAAAAAAATCCCGCAAGCTACTACCGCCTGCATTCAGTGCATCGTTCAAGGTGGATTTAATTTCAGCTACTAGTTTTTCACATTGTTTTAGCGTGACATTTTTGGCAGGTGTTTCGGGGTGAATGCGCGCGCGGAATAAAGATTCTGACGCATAAATATTGCCCACGCCCACCACTAAATGACTATCCATAATGGCGATTTTGATGGCAGCGGAACGTGTAACCAACTGCGCTTTTAAGTATTTAGCATTAAAAATATCATCTAACGGCTCTGGGCCTAATGGCGCAAGTAGCTTATGGTTATTAGCTTGCAGCCCTGCCCATAGCACTGCACCAAAGCGACGCGGATCACGCAGGCGTAATACACTGCCAGGCTTATTATCTACACCATTAAACTCAATATCAAAGTGGTCGTGTTTTTCAGGTGGGTAGTTTCTATCGAGCAAGCTAATGCGACCAGACATACCCAAATGCAGCAACAGCGTGCCAGACTTATCATTCTCTACGCCAGCAGGGGCTGCAAAAGTTGCCAAAATATATTTGGCACGGCGCGCGAGAGAGATTAACTGTTGATTAGCAAGCGTTTGTGGCAAATGTGCAGGAATTGGCCAACGCATGCTGGCATTGCGAATAACGACGTTTTTAACCGATTGATTTAATAACGGAAGCAGCCCACGACGCGTAATTTCTACCTCAGGAAGCTCTGGCATAATGCTTAGGTATAAGTTTCGGGTAGCAGTGCGTTAAATGATGGCTTACTTAATATTGAGTGGCGGGTTCAACATATTAAACCCAACATCATTACTAAAATGATACATCAGGCCCTCATCAGGGCGGCCCAGCAGTAAATCTGGCGACTCTTGAATTTTATCAAAATGTACTTTTGTGCCATCTTTTAACTTAATTTTAAACGATGGATAAATGATTTTGCGGTCTGGTTTGTACAATTCCACTTGCTTGGCTTGCGTTTGTTTCCAGCTATAGTCTAGCCATTCATTTAACTCATTTTGGGTGATTTTGGCTTTAGTTGCATTAGTTTTCCAGTTGCCATCGACAATATCTATCTGCAAAGCAATGTCTTCCCACTGCTCTAAATGTGCGTAATCAAAACCATTAATTTGTTTAGCTTCAGCTTGCGAAAGTGGGTTTTTATCAATCATTTCAATGGGTTGCACTGTTGCCGCTTCGGCATAGCTGGCAGGCAGTAAATATACGCTATCTTTATAAGCCACATATTGCTCATCCGTCACAGTATTAAACGTACCAAAAATAAACTCTTCTGCACTCGTAGCGCCAGTTAATTTTAACTTTAGCTGCGGATTAGTTAAGCCAAATTTTTCCATATCGGTTGCTGCAAATTTGTTTGGCGTTTTAGCTGCAATAATCGATAAAATGCGCTGAACTGATAGTTGGTCCGCACGCACTTTATAAGGTGCTGTCATGCGCCAAAGGCCATCTACTTTTTCAAAAGTGGTGGCTGCTTGGGTGGGAAACTCCACTTTGATGGCATTGAAATCAGCCAGCTTTAAAGTAGTCACTTCATGCTGAATCTCAGAACTGGTATCTGCATTGGGGCGCAAATATAAAAAAGCCACCAGCCCAGCCACCAGCGCCAGCATGACTAAATTCAATATCCATCTGTTTTTCATATATTAGGCCTTGCGACGTCTCCACCACAGCCAGAAACCTGCTACAAAAATAGCTAATGGGATGAAATATTGAAAGCCGTGGAATATCGACATTGCCAACAAGCGGCTTGTATCATTCGCTGGAATCGTCACGTTAATGTCTTTAAGCGGCATCGGCTGAATGGTAATCAGCTTATCGTCGCCAGCTAACCAATTGATGATATTCACACCAAAATCGAGGTTACCACCGTTGGTTATAAAGGTATTAGATAAGAAATTAGCATTGCCCATCACAACCACGCGCTGGCCTTTATTGCCATAAATACGTTCTAAGGCAACGCCAATATTAATCGGCCCGCGTTTATCTATTTTCTCATCAAATACTACTTTTTGGTTTTTACCATCACTCACGACTTTGTCATTTTCAAGCCAACCGTTTGGCGCCACCTCTACTAAGCGCCCTACTTTCCAACCAAACTCGTCAGAGGCTTTTGCATCAATTTCGTGCGCCTCAGGAAACAAAGTGCGCAACTGAAAATTGCGTGTAATGGCATGGTCGCCATAGTTGGAAGCGAATGCAACTTTAGCATCTGCGCCATAAGTGGCGGCGGTCATATCCACCGCTATACCAGGTGAAACGGTAAAGCCCAAATAATCGGCCACTTCTTTTAAGCCATGCAGATTATCATTATCCAACAACCACAATAAATTACCGCCAGATTCTAAATAGGCTTTAATTTTTTTGCTTTCAATTTCACTTAAATCTACCTGCGGACTGGCAATTACTAGCATGGAGCCGTTAGCAGGCACAGCTTGCGCAATGGTTAAATCTGGGTTGGCAAATTTAAAACCTTTTGTCTCTAATTGTTTGCCAAACTCACCAATGTCGTGATTTTTTAAACCTTGTAAATGACGCTCGCCATGGCCATCTAAAAACATAATGGCTTGCTGATTAGTGCGCGCTAACCGCACCAACAAATTGGTCATTTCTTGTTCGGCAAATGGTGGAAAGATATGTTCAGTACGTTTGTTATATTCAACGACTGTTTCACCATCTTCTTTAATATTGGCTTCTTGCGCCAATTTAGGTTCGGATGCTGGATTTACAAACTTTAGATTGATATCTTTTTTCTCGCGTTTGTAGCGTGCCACAAAATCGACCATGCCTTTTCTAAAGGTGTCGCCACGGTTGGCATCATCATTGGTGGCATACACGGTAATGTTGATGGGGTCTTTCATGGTTTTTAAAATATTAATACTGCCCTGCGTGAGGATATTGCGGTTGGCTTGTGTAATATCTTTTGCCACACGATATTGATGTGAAAGGTAGCCAAGCAATAAAATAAGCGCCAAAAATATCACCACAAATAGCCAGCTTTGCGCCAGCATTTGTAAACGTAAGCTTTTGTTAATTTTCATAATTTTTTAAATTTGTGTAAAGTTAGCCTCTTAAACGCTCGGCGTCTAAGCGGCGAATGGTCAGCACCAAAAACATAATGATGACTAATAAAAAGTAAGCCACATCGGCCGAGTCAATTAAACCAGTTGAAAACGCCTGAAAGTGCTTCATTAAAGACAATTGAGAGATGGTGTTGGTGGGGTCGCCAGCGAAAATTCTATCCATAAAAATCAGGCCAATCAGTGTGATGAAGGTCATCACCGCAGCCGCTACTGGCTGAGAAGTCAAGCTAGAAAAATATAAGCCAACCGCGCTGGCGCTGGCAATGAGCAGAAATAAGCCAAGCGAATTTGCGACAATAAAGCCAAAATCAATATCTGACCAAATATTCAGTGTGCATAGCATGAGCGCAATATAAGCAATCAAAATGCTGAGAAAAGCCACTAGGCCAATAAACTTGCCTAATACAATTTCAGTGAGTGATAGTGGCGCGCTGAATAGAAACGGTAGCGTTTGGCTGCGGCGTTCTTCTGAAATTAAACGCATAGAAAGTAAGGGCACGGCAAATAGCACCACCAAAAACGCCCAACCATACACGGTTTGTCCAACAAATTGCGTGACGCCAACACGCTCTGCAGGCCGCACTGCACCAGACATCACCTCGAAATAACCATTCACGCCATTTAAATATAGCGAGCCGAAAAGTGCTGTAAAAATTGCCAAAATAATCCAGCCCATTGGCGATGCAAACATGCTTTTGAGTTCTTTTCTTACAATATTAAATATCATTTTATTTGTCTCTTTATGCAGCTATTGCATCTATGGGAGCATCTTGCGCAGCAGCTTGGTCTTGAAAAGTTAGCTGCACAAATACATCTTCTAAGCTGGTTTGATCTGGCGCAATTTGAAACAAGCCCCACTTGTTTTTTACGGCCGCTTGCACAATCGCCTCATGCGCTGCTTTATTTTCATCCGCACCTTCAGCAAATCTAATCCGCATCATATTGGCATCCACTGCTTCCGCCTCGGTAATGCCTTTAATTTTTATCAGTTCCGCCACTGTTGGCGCTTTGTTAAAGCCTAACAATAATTTATTGCCAACGCGTTGGCGTTTAAGCACATCAATACCGCCATTAAATACCAGCTTACCTTTGTCGATAATCTGCACGTGGTCGCACACCATTTCCACCTCTGGCAAAATGTGCGTTGATAAAATCACACTATGCTCGCCGCCAATTTCACGAATTAGCGCACGAATATCACGAATTTGAATGGGGTCTAAGCCGACTGTTGGTTCATCTAAAATCACCACCATGGGGCTATGAATAATGGCCTGTGCAATGCCGACACGCTGTTGATAACCGTTAGATAAATTCTCAATCAGGCGCTTGCTCATGTGGGTTAAACCACAGCGTTCTTTAGCGTTTTCGACCGCTTTTTTAATGTGCTTACCAGTTACCTGGTGCAAACGTGCGGCAATGATTAAATATTCATCTACCGTAAGCTCTTTATAAAGCGGGCGCATTTCTGGCAAATAGCCAATTAACGCTTTGGCTTCTTTCGGGTTTTCTATCATGTCGATGCCACATATTTTGACTGAGCCCGCGCTAGGCGCTAAATTACCTGTCAGCATTTTCATCGTGGTAGACTTGCCTGCGCCGTTTGGGCCTAAAAATCCCAACACTTGGCCTTTAGTCAAATTAAAACTGACATCGCTGACGGCTGGTCTGCCGCCATATAAACGGGTAAGCTCAATGGCTTCTACTGTTAAATTGGTCATAAAATAATGAACTAACTCTTAAAATTAGATTTCTTGTTTTGAATCGAAATTGCCATGCATGTGAAACAGTTTTACTAGATAAGTTTTTACTAGATAAGTTTCATGCAAAAAGCTATAGTCGTACTTATAGATTGTTTGCATTGCGTACAACCCTTAATTATGGATGAACTTGCGCCTGCTGTCACGGACTAAACGGTACATAGAATTATATTTTGGATAAAGTAACCATGCCTAAATTAAAAATAATAGCCGCTGTACTGGCCTCAAGCTTTGCGCTTAGCACATTAAGCGCACTGGCAGAGACTAAAGCCACAGCAACTATTACCACACCAACTATCACCTCGGCAACGCCCGAATTTGTGTATAAATATTTGTTGGGCGAAGTGGCTGGACAACGTGGCGATGTGGTGCTGGCTAGCCAGCTATTTTTAGATTTAGCCAAACAAACGCGTGACCCACGCTTAGCCGAGCGCGCTGCACGTAGCGCAGCTTTTGCTCAGCAATCTGGCATTGCCTTGCAAGCTGCAACATTGTGGGCGGAATTAGACCCGAGCTCAACTGAAGCGCAACAAGCGTCTAGCCAGTTACTTATCGCGAGCGGCAATTTAAAGCAAGCCAAACCACATATTGAAAAACTATTAGCCAAAGAGGATACGCGGGCTAGCGGCTTTTTATATTTACCTAGCTTGCTGGCCAACCAAAAAGACAAAGTTGAGGCGCTAAACGCAATAACGGAGTTCGCTAAACCTTATCCAAAACTACCAGAAGCGCATTTCGCCATAGCTCAGGCCGCGTGGACTGCAGATAAACCTGATGTTGCCAAAAAATCGCTAGAAGCCACTAATAAGTTGCGCCCAGGATGGGAGCTGGCCGCACAAATGCAAGGTCAAATGCTACTAAAAGAATCGCCAGAAAAAGCCTTTGCTTTTTACCAAGATTTTTTAAACAAATACCCCAAAGCTAACGATGTGCGAATGGCTTATGCCAAATTGTTAGTGAGTCAGAAAAAATATAACGAAGCCAAACCAGAGTTTGTAAAACTGGTGGAAAGCGCTAACGGCAGCCCAGAAATTAGTGCGGTGGTAGGTATATTATCTTTAGAATCAAACGACTACTTAATGGCGGATAAATATTTCCAACAAGCCATTAGCTCTGGTTTTAAAAGCCCAGACCAATTACACTTATATTTAGGCCGTAGTGCAGAGCGCCAAAAAGATGATGTAAAAGCCATGATCTGGTATGACAAAATTCAAGCAGGTGAGCATTATTTAGATGGCCGACTGTCAGCCGCCAACGTGATTGCGCGTACCAAAAATATAGATACCGCGATTAAATTGCTAGACGAAGTGAATGATTTAACGCCCGAGCAGCAGATATTGGTGATTCAAACCGAGGCCAGCATGTTGAACCAAGCCAAGCGCGAACAAGAAGCGTTTGAACTATTGCAAAAAGCCACACAAAATTGGCCAGGTTCGGTAGAGCTTATTTACGATTACGCCATGTCGGCCGAACGCGTGGGTAAGCTAGACGTGATGGAAGCCGAGCTACGCAAAACTATAAAGCTGAAGCCAGATTTTGCAGCTGCCTACAATGCGCTTGGATACTCGTTTGCAGACCGCAATATTAAGCTACAAGAAGCTAAAAATCTGATTGAAACCGCCTTGCAAATACAACCAGACGACCACTACATGCTGGATAGTTTAGGCTGGGTGCACTATAGATTAGGCAATTTAGAAAAAGCGGCAGAAAACTTACGTAAAGCTTATGGTGTGCAGGCAGATCCTGAAATTGCAGCGCATTTAGGCGAGGTGTTGTGGAAACAGGGCAAATACGAGGAAGCGAAAAAAATCTGGGCCAGTGCTTTAAAAGAGCATCCTGAGAATGCAACTTTAGTGGCTACCGCCAAAAAATTTAACTCTTAATTCAAAGCCGTGCGAGGTGTGCTTGTCGAACCACTCACTGCTTAGAGTTTAGCGCCCTTTGAGCTTATGACTAGCTCATGACTATGGCGAACGATGTATATAAAACATATAAAAAAGGCACTGAATTTGTCAGCCAATCGTTGTTATTTTTTTTTCATATTGTTAATCATTGTTGGTTGCGCAACAAAACCGACGTTGCCCACTGCCGCGCCCACAAAACCGCCACCTGAAAATGCTGCCATCCATCAACAGCACTTAGCCAAACTGGCTAATATTCAAGCATTTTCACTTAAAGGCCGGCTTGGTGTGGTGACGCAAAAACAAGGCTTTTCGGGTAGCATTGAGTGGCAACATCAAGTAGCCACAGATAATATAGATGTGTATTCACCCTTGGGCAGCAAAGTGGCTAACATTGCCAAAACACCCGACCAAGTTGTATTAACCGATCAAAAAGGCCAAACCATAAAGGCCAACGATGCTGAAACACTAACTGAAACCACGCTGGGTTTTCGCTTACCACTGAATGGCCTAAGCGACTGGGCGATTGGTCGCCCAACTGCCAGCAAAATCGAGGCTTCCAGCTGGGATGCGCAAGGCAGATTATTTGCATTAAAGCAGGATGGCTGGGATATCGGTTTCGAAAACTATGTTGAAAGCAATGGTACTTTTTTACCCAACAAAATTGTGCTGAAAAGCGAGAAAGTGAATTTAAAATTGCTAGTTGAGAAATGGGAAAACACTCGATCATTAGGCCTTAAGTAGCCTAAATGAATAACGGCAGAAAATGGCGTGTCTAAAACCCGCATGGATATTGCCTCTCAGGTCATCTATATTCATGTTTTATTTAGCGAGAAGATATACGTTAATTTCTAGTCAAAGTTAAATTTAAAGTTAAATTTTTAACATGGACTTGCTGACATCAATATCTAGCTATAATTTAACCATGCAAGAATTTCAAGAAAACTTAGCTTTTCCGCCAAATAAAGATTTCAAACAATTTTTAGCGCCTGCAAAAATCAATTTATTTTTGCACATTACTGGCCGCCGCGACGATGGCTATCACATGCTGCAAACTGTGTTTCAGTTACTAGATTTTTACGATACGCTACATATTAAAGCCACACATACTAGCGAAATTAAACGTGTAAACGATATAAACTGTGTGCCTGCAAGCCAATGTTTATGCGCTTTAGCGGCCAGTGCATTGCAACAATATACTGGTTGTACATTAGGGGTGGAATACGCCATTGAAAAGCGCATCCCTATAGGCGGCGGATTAGGTGGCGGTAGCTCAGATGCCGCCACTATGTTGCTGGCGCTGAATCAATTGTGGCAGCTCAATTTAGGTCGCACGCAACTGATGCAAATTGGCCTGAAGTTAGGTGCCGATGTGCCAGTGTTTGTGTTCGGCCAAAATGCGTGGGCAGAGGGTATTGGTGAGCAACTCACTGCCATAGACTTGCAGAGCCAATATTATGTGGTGCTCACGCCGCAAATTCATGTGGCAACCGCACAAGTTTTTGCCAATTCTGCATTGACAAGAGACACGAAACCATTGAAAATAGCGGACTTTTCGAGAAGCCTGAATTTAGGCTCAGATGTTAGTTTATTTAAGAACGACCTCGAAGCAGTAGTTTGTAAGGAATATCCGGCAGTTGCAAGCACTTTAGAATGGCTTAAGCCTTACGGCAAAGCGAGAATGAGCGGCTCAGGTGCATCGGTGTTTGTTGCAGTTAATTCAATTGAAATAGCGAATGAAATTTTGGCAAAAAAACCTGAAAATACAACAGGTTTTGTGGCAAAAGGCTTAGTTAAACATCCGCAAGTTGGCTTAACGGGCTAGTGCAAAAAAGTTTATTGGGGAGTCGCCAAGTTGGTTAAGGCACTGGGTTTTGATCCCAGCATCCGAAGGTTCGAGTCCTTCCTCCTCAGCCAAGTTTTATCATGCAGATAATGGTTCTGTTTTAATATAAAGCGTGTAGATGCGGGCATGTTAACTCTTATGATTTACACGCTTCAAGATTTACACGCTTTAGTTTTTTAAATTTTACTGCTCTTTTTTTAGCACGTTAAAGGTTCATTTTGAGCAACGGCAATATGATGGTGTTTACAGGCAGTGCCAACCCAGCGCTTGCAAACCAAGTGGCTAAGCATTTGGGTATTGAGCTGGGTCGTGCCGATGTTGGCCGCTTTAGCGATGGCGAAGTGATGCTAGAGTTGCTTGAAAACGTGCGTGGCAAAGATGTATTTGTGCTGCAATCTACCAGCCATCCCACCAACGACACGCTGATGGAGGTGATGGTGATGGTGGATGCGCTACGTCGCTCCTCTGCAGGCCGCATTACCGCTGCTATTCCTTATTTAGGTTATTCGCGTCAAGATCGCCGTCCGCGCTCTGCCCGCGTGGCGATTACCGCTAAAGTCGTGGCCAATATGCTCACCAGTGTGGGTGTTAATCGTTTATTAACCATGGATTTGCACTCTGACCAGATTCAAGGTTTTTTTGATATTCCAGTGGATAATATTTATGCCACGCCGATTTTGTTGGATGATTTACGCAAGAAAAAGTATGAAGATTTAGTGGTGGTTTCGCCCGATGTCGGCGGTGTAGTGCGCGCCCGCGCGGCTGCCAAAGAATTAAGCGCAGATTTAGCCATTATCGATAAACGTCGCCCCAAACCAAACGTGGCTAAGGTGATGAACATTATCGGTGAAGTGGCTGGACGCACCTGTGTCATTGTCGATGACATGGTAGATACGGCAAACACCTTATGCGAGGCGGCGGCGGCGTTAAAAGATCAAGGCGCATTAAAAGTATTAGCGTATGCCACGCACCCCATTTTATCGGGCAATGCAGCAGAGCGTATTGCAAACTCTGCACTGGATGAATTGGTGGTCACCAATACCATCCCGCTGAGCCTAGCATCCAGCCAATGTAAAAAGATTCGTCAATTGAGTGCAGCGCCATTATTAGCAGAAACGATTAAACGTATTAGTCAAGAGGAGTCAGTTTCCTCCCTATTTTTAGATTGATCATTGACTAAATCAACACTGACTTTGTCGATTTCGCCTTGCCGTACTAAATTTGTACCGTCTTCGGCTTAGTTTCTCGTCATTGTTGATTTATTGAAATTATTTTAAATGTTTTTAACCCTGTTTTCTGGTCGCGGAAAACAGATTTTAGTGCAGCACCAGTCTCATTAAACAGACTGTTTCAGGAGCAACAAAATGAGTATTTCAATTAATGCAGTCAAACGTGACGTTAAAGGTACGGGTGCGAGCCGCCGTGCACGTCGCGCTGGCAATGTGCCGGGTGTGGTTTATGGTGGCAATCAAGCCGCTGTTAACTTAGAGATGAATCATAAAGAATTGTTTTTACAGTTCCGTCATGAGGCTTTTCATGCGTCTATTTTAGATTTAATTTTAGATGGCAAAAAAGAAAGCGTGCTATTGCGCGATTTTCAAATGCACCCAGTGCGCAACACCATTCAACACATGGATTTTCAACGTGTCTCTGCTAACGAGAAAATTCACGTAAAAATTCCATTCCACTTCTTAAATGAAGATACTGCGCCAGGCGTAAAAATGGGCGGCGGCATTGTGGCGCACATTTTAACCGAGGCCGAAGTCAACTGCTTACCTAAAGATTTGCCAGAATTTATTGAGGTAGATGTCGGTGCGCTTGAGCTTGGCGATTCTGTACATTTATCACAAATTACACTGCCCAAAGGTGTTGAATTTGTGGCGCTAGCACACGATAACGATGCAGCAGTGGCGGCCATTGCCAAAACGCGCGGTGGCGTTTCTGAAGATGAAGCGGCTGATGCTGCTGTTGCGGCTGAATCTGCAGCGGAATCTGCGGCAGAAACTGCAGCGGATAAAGCGGTCGAATAATTTTTGGCTAATTTAAAACGCGCGCTTAATGACTTAAGTGCGCGTTTTTTATTTTAAACTATCAAAATGTCGATAAAACTGATTGTTGGTCTGGGAAATCCTGGCGAAAAATACGAAGCCACGCGCCACAACGC
>JANMBK010000207.1:0-3612 GCA_031360365.1 Methylophilaceae bacterium | reverse complement strand
CTTGTAGCCCAGATTGCTGCGTGAGCTTAGCTAGTTTAAGCACATGGTTTTCTACGGTTTCTGCAATGCCAACTTCATTGAGGCTGGCTTGGTTCATGCTAGTAAGCACAGTTACTGCAATTAACAAGGGTTTATTTTTTCTGCTCTGCGAGCCAGTATCCACGCCATCTGCAGCCGCACGCATCATTGCAGTGCCACCACTGGCGTGCACATTTAGCATCCACACGCCTAAGTTGCTGGCAGCTTGGCAGGCTTTTTTAACGGTGGTTGGAATATCGTGAAATTTTAAATCCAAAAAAACTTTAAAGTCTTTTGCGATTAACTGTTTTACAAATTGTGGGCCAGCAGCGGTAAAGAGCTCCTTACCTACTTTTAGCTTGCATAAAGATGAATCTAGTTGATTCACCAGATGCATTGCACTACCTGCATCAGCATAATCTAGTGCGACGATTATTTTGCTGTCATTTTTTTTAATATTGGCTTGGCTATCCTGCACTTGATAACTTTCTATTCAGTACTATTTTAATTTACGATTTTATTTTTTTAAGCGTCATTTCACGGCTAATGGCCTCACTAGGTTCAGCGGGCAGCGCCTCCCAAGCGTTGCAAGCAGGGCATTGCCAGTGGTGCTGCTTGGCGCGAAAACCGCATTGATCGCAATGGTAAGCAGCTCGGTTGCCAATGGCGTTGCGCACGGTTTGCTGCATCAATTGAATATCTTGATTGCCCGATTGTGTCTTGCTATCTTCTGCCATTGCACGCGCCTGCAATAGTTGGTCTAGTGTGGTGAGGCTAGGTTGGCGTATGAGCTCATTTCTAGCTAGTTTAGCGGCTTTTTCAGCGCCTTCTTCAGCCAAAGTGGCTTCGTATAATGCCGACATCAGAGAAGGTAATTTATAAGCCTCTAAATAAATGTTTAGTTGAGCTAAGCCTTGTTTTAATTGACCACCATGTTCAGGTTCAAGTGCACGATAGCTTTTAAGCATTTTGTTGGCAACTAAACCCAAATATTCGGGTTGCTGAAATTCGATACGCTTCCAAGCTGAAATAGCCGCTTGATGTACGCCGCTACTGGCTTCCAAATCACCTAACAGCACGTTAGCGCGCACACAATTTTTGTTGGCTTCTAAGGCAAAGTTGAGTTGCACGCGCGCTGTATCTTGTTGATGTGCGATGATGGCATTCATAGCCAGTTCGCAATAATACTGGGCAATCTCACGCCTAAAAGGTACGCCAGATAAGCGTTCCAACTCAGTTGCGGCTTCTATAGCCTGTAGCCATTCGCGTTCACGCACATAGATTTCCAAGAGGGCATGCAACGCAGGCTGGCGATAACGCGTGTCGTCTAGGCCTTTAAACAACTCTTCAGCGCGGTCGTATAGGCCTGCTTTTAGGTAATCTTGTGCCAGCTCTGCTTTCACCGCATTTTTTTGGTTGGCGGTGAGCTCTTTTTTGTCCAGCAAATTTAAGTGCATATTTATGGCGCGGTCAGTTTCGCCTGTGCGCCTGAATAAGCTACCAAGCGCAAAATGTAGCTCAAGCGAATCGGTATTGGCCTGCACTGCTTCAGAAAACGCTTCTGCTGCCTTGGCATGTTGATCGCTGATGAGAAAGTTTAAACCCTTAAAATAGGATGCTGGTAAGGCGGTAGATTCTGCAATGAGCTGCTTAATATCGACACGCGCGGCTATCCAGCCCAAGGTAAAAAACAAGGGCAAAATCAGCAACCACCAATATTCAAATTCTATCGACATGTTTTATAAATTTTATTTAATGCAATATTTTAACTTATGGCATTTTACCTGTGCTTGGGCTTACTCGCTAATTATTCTAAAAGTGTTCATTTAAAGCCATAAAAAAAGCGCTTGAATCAAGCGCCTTTTTAACAAACATTTATATTTAACAAAAGTCTGGCTTTAACAAAGCTCTAGCTAAACTGCAGAATCCACGCGATCGCGTAACTCTTTACCAGCTTTGAAGTGAGGCACATGCTTGGCAGGTACTTGCACTTTACTACCCGTTTTAGGGTTTCGGCCTAAACGTGGCGGACGGTAATTTAAACTAAAACTACCAAAGCCACGAATTTCAATGCGCTCACCAGTCGATAAATTATCAGTCATCGCATCTAAAATGGCTTTCACCGATAACTCAGCATCTTTTACCACCAGCTGTGGAAAACGCTCTGCTAGTAAATTAATTAACTCAGATTTTGTCATGGCTTATGCTTGCCCTTAAATAATTAATTATTTTTTGCTATCCATTTTGGCTTTTAACAACGCGCCAAGATTGGTAGAACCTGAAGCTGCAGCGGCTTCTTCAGCAGAAGGTTCTGCTTTAGTTTTTGCTGGTTTTGCTTTTGGTTTAGCTGTTTTTTCATCAGAAGATACAGAAGCAGTCGCACCTGATGGGTCGTCAGTCAGTTGTTTAACACCCAACGAAATACGCTCTTTTTCCACATCAATAGCTAAAATAACGGCATTTAACTCATCACCTTTTTTAAAGTTACGAATCGCCTCTTCGCCAGTGGCTGTCCATGACAAATCAGACAAATGCACTAAGCCGTCAATGCCGCCTGGCAAACCAATAAACACGCCAAAGTCAGTAATTGATTTAATTTGACCAGATACTTTATCGCCTTTAGCATGCGTTGCTGAGAAGTCATCCCAAGGGTTGGCTTTACATTGTTTCATGCCGAGTGACAAACGACGACGTTCTTCGTCAATCTCTAAAATCATTACTTCTACTTCGTCGCCCAATTGCGCAATTTTGCCTGGGTGGATATTTTTGTTGGTCCAATCCATTTCAGATACGTGGACCAAACCTTCAATGCCTGGCTCCACTTCAACGAACGCGCCATAGTCAGTAATATTAGAAACCTTACCAAATAAGCGCGTGCTGACTGGGTAACGGCGTGTAAGCGCAACCCATGGGTCGTCGCCTAACTGTTTAATACCGAGTGAAACGCGATTTTTCTCTTGGTCGAATTTCAAGATTTTTGCTTCAACTTCTTCGCCTACTGTTAACACTTCTGATGGGTGCTTAACACGACGCCAAGCTAAGTCAGTGATATGTAGTAAGCCGTCAATACCGCCCAAATCAACGAATGCACCGTAATCAGTGATGTTTTTAACAATACCTTTAACGGTTGCGCCTTCAACTAATGAACCCATTAAGGCTTCACGGTCTGCGCCTGCAGATACTTCCATCACCGCACGGCGAGAAACCACGATGTTGTTGCGTTTGCGGTCTAGTTTGATAACTTTGAAATCCCATTCTTTGTTTTCGAATGGAGTGGTGTCTTTTACTGGGCGCACATCTACCAAAGAACCTGGTAGGAAAGCCATAATGCCGTTGACTGCAACGCGTAAGCCGCCTTTTACTTTACCGCTGACAAAGCCTTTTACTACACGACCTTCGTTCATGGCATCTTCTAAATCAAGCCAAGCTTGCATTTTCTTCGCTTTTTCGCGTGATAACTGCGTAGAGCCAAAACCATCTTCCAGTTTTTCAATACATACTTTGACAAAGTCGCCTACGGCCACTTCAAGTTCACCAGCGCCGTTTTTAAATTCGGCAACGTCAATGACGCTTTCAGATTTTAAGCCAGCGTTA
>JANMBK010000176.1:0-6075 GCA_031360365.1 Methylophilaceae bacterium | reverse complement strand
GGCGTCGTTTTTTTGTAACTTTTAAACGCCGTTGCGGCTGCGCTAACAGCGGCTTCAATTTGCGCCATAGAAGCTTCAGAAACTTGAGCAATCTCTAAACCTGTTGCAGGGTTTAGTGCGCTAATAGCTGCGCCATCACCTTTTACAAACTGACCATTAATCAATAAATTTGTTTGCATCATTTCCTCACTCAAAATGTTTACTTAACTCAAACTCTTATTTACTACTGCCTGCAATGCTTGTTGTGCCAAGCGTTAAATAATACGCCAAAATAATGGGTATTGCGGTAATCACCATCACCATCATGGCGACGACGTTGGTAATAGCTGCATCGCGTGGACGTGCCAGCTGATTGAGTAGCCAGATTGGCAATGTAACCTCGTGCCCAGCCGTGAAAATAGTCACAATCAATTCGTCAAACGAAAGTGCAAAGGCTAATAAAGCACCTGCCAGCAAGGCGGTTGCCAGTTGTGGCAAAATAATGCGGCGAAAGGTGGTAAAGCCATCTGCACCTAAATCCATTGAGGCTTCCACCAAGCTGTGCGGCATGCGCCTAAAACGCGCCACCACATTGTTGTAAATCATCACCACGCAAAAAGTCGCGTGGCTCACTACAATTGTCCAAAACCCTGGGTCAATTTCAAGTATATTCATCGCAGATAAAAGCGCGATACCGGTGATGATGCCAGGTAGTGCAATAGGTAAAATCAGCATAGTGGTAATGGCTTCTTTACCAAAAAAGTTACGGCGATATAATGCAGCAGCGGCCATGGTGCCCATGATGAGAGCTAGCAACGTCGCCACACTAGCTACTTTTAGCGACAATAAAATCGCCGATAAAACATCATCGCGCGCAAAGGCAGTGCTAAACCATTTGAGTGTTAAGTATATATTATTGCCATCGTGCGCCACAAATGCATTGATTAAAATGAATACGATGGGAAAGTGCAAAAATACCAGTCCGCCATAGGCAAGTGTTTTGAGCCAGATTGGAGCTTGATTATCTTTTGTTTTAGAGTGCAACTTTTTATCTGACTGCTTTATTTTATAAAGCATCGAAAGCCCCCGCTTTTCTTGCAAGTGATAAGTAAATAAAAATCAACACAATCGGTACCACAGTAAAAGCAGCGGCTAGCGGCATATTGCCAACAGAGCCTTGCATGGTATATACCATCGTGCCAATGTATAAGCCGCTAGGGCCGATAAGTTGCGGAATAATATAATCGCCGAGTGTGAGCGAAAAAGTAAAAATAGAACCAGCCACAACGCCAGGAAATACCAGTGGGAACAATATTTTACGAAATGTTTGCGCAGGTTTTGCGCCTAAATCCGCCGATGCTTGCAGCAAGTTAGTTGGCACGCGTTCCAGTGCAGCCTGAATCGGTAAAATCATAAATGGGAGCCAAATGTAGGTAAATACTACAAAGCGCCCAAGGTTTGAGGTGGCGAGCGTATTACCACCGATAACAGGCAGTTGCAGAATATGGTTAAGTACATTCACTAATCCTAAGTGGTTGATGCACCAGTATAAAATACCCTGTTGTGACAAAATTACTGTCCACGCGTAAGTTTTTACAATATAGCTCGCCCACATTGGCAGCATCACTGCAATGTAGAAAAAACCTTTTTCTGCAGGGCTACCATAGCGTGTCATGTAGTAAGCAATAGGAAAGCCAATAATCGCAGTGGCTAGCGTGACTGCAACCGCCATGCTAAGCGTACGAAAAATGATGTCTAAATTTGTGCTGTCAAATAAAAGTCGGTAATTTTCAAAGGTTAAATCGTGAGTGACTGCCATGCTAAAGTCATCAAAGGTATAAAAACTTTGCCACAGTAAGGCAAATAATGAGCCTAAGTAAACGACGCCAAACCATAACAAAGGCGGCGTCAGCAGTAAAAAAATAAAAAGATTATTTTTGCGATAAAGGCTGTTGCTTAACCATCTCAAGAGTGGATTTGCAGTTGTAATTGAGCTGGTAATAGAGAGCATGACAGAATAGCAGTTTAATATTCCAACATCACCATGCGGCTTTGTGTCCAACATAGCGTTAGTTTTTGGCCAATTTTTGGCAGTTGTGATTCGCTATACTCGCTGTTGGAAAGCAGCATAGACAACAATTGACCATTCGCTAGATGACCATCTATAACTAACTCTATTTTGCTGGTGGCGCCATGATATTGGATATCCATCACTTCGCCAGAGATTTTCATGACTTTGGTTTGTTTGGAGTGAATATTAATATGTTCTGGGCGAATGGAAAATGGTTGTTTGTTTCCTGTGATTTTTTGAGCCAAATCACTATTCACAACATTTGAAGTGCCAACAAAATCGGCTACAAAACTAGTTTTTGGTAGGCTATAAAGGTTGCGTGGATGATCAATTTGCTCGATTTTGCCACGATTAAACACGGCGACACGGTCGGACATGGACAGTGCTTCGCCTTGATCGTGCGTGACATAAATAAAGGTAATCCCGAGTTTTTTATGCAGTGATTTAAGTTCCATCTGCATTTGCTCACGCAATTTTAAATCCAGCGCACCTAAAGGTTCGTCCAATAATAAGACGCGTGGCTTATTCACCAATGCTCGCGCCAATGCTACGCGCTGGCGCTGTCCACCAGATAGCTCGCCTGGTTTACGTTTGCCGTATTCAGCCAACGCCACTTGTTCAAGTGCCTGTTCGGCGCGACGAATACATTCATTTTTTGCAACACCTTTTACGCTTAAACCATAAGCCACGTTATCAAGCACGTTCATGTGTGGAAACAGCGCGTAATCCTGAAAAACCGTATTCACTTCGCGCTCGTATGGTGGCGTACCAGCGGCTTCTTTGCCGAATATTTTTATGCTGCCTTGTGTAGGTTGCTCAAAGCCAGCAATTAAACGTAAGCAAGTGGTTTTGCCCGAACCGCTGGGCCCGAGCATAGAAAAAAACTCGCCTTCAGCTACTTTAATGGTGACATCATCAACCGCTTTGACAATTTTTTCACTATGCCCATAATGGCGGCTGACAGAAGAGAATTCTACTGCGATTGCCATTGGCTAAATCATCTGCCGCCCATAATTGAAATATAATCTTTTGTCCAACGGCTGTATGGCACACAACCTTCTTTAAGCGAACATTTGGCTTGTGGTGTTTTCCAGAATTTAATTTCCGTAAAACGTTCAAATCCATTTACCGTGCAGAAATCGCTACCGCCTGGCGCTTTGGTTTTGCACGCACCGGGCACAGATGGATTAGAGCCGAACCATTCAGCCAAACCAGACTGCAAGTTAGGGTTAAGCGAATGTTCTAGCCATTGATATGCACAATTAGGATGTTTTGCTTTTGCCGCCAACATAGTGCTGTCTGCCCATCCGGTTGCGCCCTCACTAGGTATGACAGATGCAATTGGTTGCTTCTCGGTTTGTAAGGCGTTTACTTGATACGGCCAAGCCCCAGAGGCAACTACACCTTCTTTTTTGAAGTCGGTCATTTGCACGGTCACATCGTGCCAATAGCGGTGAGTTAATGTTTTTTGCTGACGTAATAATTTTAATACGGCGGCGTATTGTTTTTCATTGAGTTCGTACGGGTCTTTAATGCCAAGCGCTGGGTCTTTTTTCATCAAGTAAAGTGCAGCATCTGCGATGTAAATCGGGCCATCGTAAGCTTGTATGCGACCTTTATTGGTTTTGCCATCAGGAAAATTTTGCGCTTCAAACACCGTTGCCCAACTGGTTGGTGCGGTTTTGAAAGTATTAGTGTTGTACATCAGCACATTTGGACCCCATTGGTAAGGCACGCCATAATGCTTGCCAGCCACTGTGTGCCAAGGCGCGTTTTGCAGGCGCGAATCAATGGTGCTCCAAGATGGAATTAGCGCGGTGTTAATAGGATGCACTTTTTTACCCGCAACCAAGCGCAAGCTAGCATCACCAGAGGCCGTCACCAAGTCGTAACCGCCCTTATTCATTAGCGATACCATCTCATCTGAAGTGCCTGCAGTTTTTACATTCACTTTACAACCAGTGGCTTTTTCAAAGCCAGTTACCCAATCATAATTTTTGTCCGTCACACCATTTTCAAGGTATCCAGGCCAAGCGATGATATCTAATTTGCCTTCACCTTTGCCAATTTTGCTTACATGCTCTGCATGCGCGTTACCAATACTTAACGCCAAGCCCAGCATTAAAACTTGCTTAATAGAAATTGAAATCATTTTAAATCCCTTAAAAAGTGATCAGAATCAAACAATATTAAAACAAATGAAGACAGCTAAAGTTTAAACAAATTGCTACTATTTACAATAGCATTGTTTTCTTAAATTGGACAGGCGACAAGAGCCATTTGGATTATTTTTCTAGAACCAATTGTGGCGTGCAATTGGCTTAGTCTTTAGCCACATTAAGCGGCAATGCAAAACCTTCTTTTACTTCTTCCATCACAATATAGCTACGCGACTCTTGTGCGCCAGGTAATGTCAGCAATATATCACCAAGCAGCGTTCTATAGTCAGCCATTTGCGCAATACGCGCCTTGACTAAATAATCGAAATCGCCGCTTACTAGATGGCACTCTAGCACGCTGGGTAGCTTGAGAATTTCTTGCTTAAATTTGCTAAATATTGCGCCTGACTTAGTGGATAGTTTTATCTCAACAAATACTAGTAAACCTAAGCCAAGCGCTTGTGGATTAAGGCGCGCATGGTAGCCTGTAATGACGCCTTCTTTTTCGAGGTTTTTTACCCGCTCACCACAAGGTGTCACAGACAACCCTACTTTTTCTGCAAGCTCGGTTATGGCGATGCGCGCATCCGCTTGTAACACGCTTAAAATTTTCAAATCAATACGGTCTAGTTCGCGAATATTATGAGTGCGCATGCGCATGTTAAATCCTTGCTGTAATAAAACTAATTTATTCAATAATTTTAGATAATATTACTACTATATTATGATAAATAGTTTATTTTTAATGTTATTTAAAATAATTAAGATGATAATTAATCAGCATATTGAATACACTACAACTAACTTAATTTAAAAAGGTTTCTATGAAAGTGCTTATTTTAGGTTCGGGCGTGGTGGGCGTAACCAGTGCCTATTATTTGGCCAAAAAAGGTTTTGATGTCACTGTGATTGACCGTCAACCCGCCGTTGGCTTAGAAACTAGTTTTGCCAACGCTGGGCAAATTTCACCGGGCTATTCAGCGCCTTGGGCGGCGCCAGGCGTGCCAATGAAAGCGCTTAAATGGCTATTGCAACGCCATTCGCCACTGGCCATTAAACCCGATTTTTCTTTGTGGCAATTGCAATGGACGCTAAAATTATTGCGTAATTGTACTGCTGCTAGGTACGACACCAACAAAGAGCGCATGGTGCGCTTGGCCGAATATAGCCGCGATTGTATAGGCGAGCTGCGCAACGAAACAGGCATTGCCTACGAAGGTCGCACCCAAGGCACGTTGCAGGTGTTCCGCACGCAAAAACAGCTGGATGCAGAAGCCAAAGACATTAAAGTGCTCAGTCGTTTAGGAGTGCCGTTTGAGCATCTAGACCCCGATGGTTGCGCGCGCGCAGAACCCGCTTTAGCCTTGGTGAAAGACCAATTACTAGGCGGCTTGCGTTTGCCGCATGACGAAACTGGCGATTGTCAGCTATTTACGCAAAATTTGGCCGAAAAAGCGAAAACACTGGGTGTAAAATTTAGGCAAGAGGTAAAAGTTGAGCGGCTGTTGACTGAAAATAGCAAATTAAGCGGTATTGAAATTAGCACGCATGCGGGCGTAGAAACATTGCATGCGGATCACTATGTGGTTGCGCTTGGCAGTTACTCGCGCCCACTGATGCAAGGCTTGGGCATTAGTATTCCAGTGTATCCGGTTAAAGGATACTCGCTCACTGTGCCAGTGGTGGATACGCTAGCCGCGCCAATCTCTACGGTGATGGATGAAACCTACAAAGTGGCGATTACGCGCTTTAACAGCAGAATTCGTGTAGGTGGCATGGCTGAGCTAGCAGGCTTTGATTTAAGCTTAAACCCGCGTCGGCGCGAAACGCTAGAAATGGTTTTAAATAGTTTATTCCCAAATGGCG
>JANMBK010000164.1:0-19462 GCA_031360365.1 Methylophilaceae bacterium | reverse complement strand
TTTCTTTGCCTACTTCAATGCGTTTGGCAGAACCTAAATTTTCAAGCGTTACATTCTCAAGTTTCAAACCCACTTCTTCAGCAATCACAGTGCCGCCCGTTAAAATGGCGATGTCTTCTAGCATAGCTTTACGACGATCACCAAAACCAGGTGCTTTAACTGCTGTGGTTTTTAAAATGCCGCGAATATTGTTTACCACCAAGGTTGCTAATGCTTCGCCATCAACATCTTCTGCAATAATCAATAATGGACGACCTGATTTAGCGACTTGCTCTAAAGTGGGTAATAAATCACGGATGTTGCTGATTTTTTTGTCGTGCAATAGCACGAAAGGGTTGTCTAGTAACGCGATTTGACGTTCTGCGTTGTTAATGAAATAAGGGGAGAGGTAGCCACGGTCGAATTGCATGCCTTCTACAATATCCAGCTCACTTTCTAAACCAGAACCATCTTCAACCGTAATCACGCCTTCTTTGCCGACTTTGTCCATCGCATCAGCAATAATTTTGCCGATAGACTCATCAGAGTTGGCTGAAATTGAGCCTACCTGAGCGATTTCTTTGCTGGTTGTGCAATCTTTAGATTGTTCTTTAAGGCTTGCAACGGCCGCTACAACTGCTTTATCGATACCGCGTTTTAAATCCATTGGGTTCATGCCAGCAGCCACTGATTTCATGCCTTCGCGGATAATCGCTTGTGCTAACACTGTTGCCGTTGTTGTACCGTCACCCGCGATATCTGAAGTTTTTGAAGCCACTTCTTTCACCATTTGTGCGCCCATATTTTCGAACTTGTCTTTTAGTTCGATTTCTTTTGCCACTGAAACGCCATCTTTAGTGATGGTTGGCGCGCCGTATGAGCGCTCTAATACTACATTGCGGCCTTTAGGGCCTAAAGTTACTTTAACTGCATTGGCTAAAATATTTACGCCGTTGGTCATTTTTTGGCGGACTTCGTCACCAAATCTTACGTCTTTTGCTGCCATTTTTCTTGCTCCTTAAATTGTTATTCTGACGCAAGTCAGAATTTGATTAATTATTTTGTATGAGATTCCGAATCAACTTCGGAATGACAGAATTATTCAACAATCGCCATGATGTCTTCTTCGCGCATCACCAATAATTCTTCGCCATCTACTTTTACTGTTTGGCCTGCATATTTACCAAATAAAACTTTATCGCCAACTTTAACGTCTAGCGCATTGATTTTGCCGCTGTCATCACGCTTGCCATTGCCAACTGCTGTTACCACGCCTTGATCTGGTTTTTCTGTGGCCGAATCGGGGATAACAATGCCTGAGGCGGTTGTGCGTTCTTCTTCAGAGCGTTTAACAATCACGCGATCGTGTAATGGACGAATTTTCATACGGAATCTCCTAATGGGTTACTATTATGTTTATAAAAAAATAAAGCTTGGTTTGAAAGCAAAACTAAAGCTGCTTAGGCAATGCGCTATTTTAGCACTCTCAACCCCAGATTGCTAAATTGGGGTTTAAATTAAATTATTCAAGTGCCGTTTGTAAAAACTATGACGATAGATAACAACCATTTACAAGGTAAGGCCGAAGCAGCTATTCAGCAAATTAACCTTGGCTATAATGCGCAGCAAGATAGGCTGCTGTTAAAGGTGGGCTTGGCGGATAATTCTGAGTTGCTGGTATGGCTGACTTACCGTATTAGCAAGCAGTTGTGGCATATGTTGAATGGTGAAACACACTTGCCCACAGCCAGCTCAATACAGGCAGAGACGTTACCTAGCCAAGCAATAGCGCAATTTAAACAAGAGGTAGAAGCCAGCGAAACATTGCAAAAAATGGATTTCGCAACCGATTATCAGCCACGCAAAGATATTGTGAATGATGGCGCAATGTTAGTAATCAGTGTGTTACTTGTTCATCATTCTAACAAGCCATCTAGCCTGGAAATGCCATGCCTAGAGGGTATTACCGTACGCATGAATTTAACCCAAGAGCTTACTTTAGCATTGTGCAACATGTTGCAGCTGTCGGCCAAAGAGGCTTCTTGGAATTTGGGTGCAGCATCACAAGCCAATTTTCAACTTGCGCCTGAAATGACGATGGACACTGAAGCAAAAAAGATATTGCATTGATGGGTGCGGTTTTAACATGGATTTAGTTCAGCTTGGCCAATCTAGCTTAACAGTGTCTAAAATATGTTTGGGCACCATGACGTTTGGTGACCAAAACACGCTAGCTGAGGCGCACCAACAGCTAGATTATGCGGTTGCACAAGGCATCAATTTTATTGATACTGCCGAGATGTACCCGGTGCCGCCCAAGGCCGAAACTTACACACGCACCGAGCCTATTATTGGTGCATGGTTAAAGCATCAACAACGCGAAAAGCTGATTATAGGCAGCAAAATTTCTGGCCCACGCCGCGGTATGCCTTGGATACGCAATAACGAATTTTCACTAGACCGTGCAACCATTAGAAACGCTGTGCATGACTCATTGACGCGCTTGCAAACTGATTATATCGACCTGTATCAAATTCATTGGCCAGAACGTAACGTGCCGCTGTTTGGGCAATATCAGTTTGACCCTGCAATTGAACTAGACGCAAACGGCACGCAAAAACAATGGGTGAGCATTCACAACCAATTAGAAACGCTGGCGGAATTAATAAAAGAAGGAAAAATCCGCGCCATTGGTTTAAGTAATGAACAGCCGTGGGGTGTGATGGAATTTTGCCGCATGGCCAAACAATACAATCTGCCGCATATTGCCACGCTGCAAAATGCTTACAATCTGCTTAATCGCAATATTGATTTTGGCATGAGTGAAATTTGTTATCGCGAAAATGTGAGCTTGCTAGCTTACTCTCCACTGGCATTTGGCCATTTAAGCGGTAAATATATCGCCAATCCGCAAGCGGTGGGTCGCGTCACGCTTTTTAAAGGTTACGCACAGCGCTACACCAAACCCAATGTAAAATCTGCCTGCGAGGAATATTCGATGCTCGCTAAGGCTCATGGATATTGCCTCACAGAGCTGGCACTTGGATATGTCTATCACCGTTGGTGTGTGGCCAGCACGATAATTGGCGCTACTAGTATGGCGCAGCTGCAACAAAATATCGCTGCGTATCAGGTTAAACTATCGCCAGAAATATCAAAAGAAATCGACGCGATTCATTTGCGTTTTACGAATCCTGCGCCATAATTTTTGACATAACCGCTAAAAGGTGTTACTTTAGTAACACCTTTTGAGATATAGGAGAAAGTGATGGCAACTACCAGCTTAAAACTACCCGATGCCCTTAAACAGCGCGTCAACACCCTTGCGGAATTGGCAGGTAAAAGTCCGCATGCCTTTATGGTCGATGTGATTGCAGAGCAAACAGAGCGCACCGAAAAGCGCCAGGCATTTATTCAAAGCGCATTAGAGGCAAAAAAAGATTTTGATGCAACAGGCATGGGTTATGATGCCGACGAAGTACATGCCTATATGCGCGCAAAAATTAAAGGCCTAAACCCCGCACCGCTTGTGTCTAAAAAATATAAATAAAAGTTGGTTGGCTAATGATTAAAATTATTTATCACGATAAGGCGCGTGACGATGTTGTGCGATTGGTGGAATTTTTAATTGAAACTGATATTGATGCAGCATTAGCAACCTTTGGCATTATTGATGATGGCGTATCGCTGCTTACAAATCATCCAGAAATTGGCAGACCTACAGAAAGCGATAGCTTGCGCGAGCTAGTTATTTCTCGCGGACGCACAGGCTATGTTGCCCTTTACGAGTTTGATGAGTTACGTGATTTTGTGATTGTTTTAAGAGTTAAACATCAGCGTGAAGATGGCTTTAATTGAATAAGCAAACCTTATTAAGCCGTAGTTTGCAATCTGTGTGGCACCCTTGCACGCAGATGAAGCAGCACGAAACATATCCACTCATACCTATTAAAAGTGGTGACGGCGTTTGGTTGGTGGATACAGATGGCAATCGCTACTTGGACGGCGTGAGCAGTTGGTGGGTAAATTTATTTGGGCACAATAACCCGCGTATTAAAGATGCGATTAAGCAGCAATTGGATACGCTAGAACACGTGATGTTGGCGGGTTTTACGCATGAACCTGTGGTGAAACTCTCTGAAAAATTGGCCAAGCTGACAGGTTTAGGCCATGCGTTTTATGCCAGTGATGGCGCCAGTGCGGTGGAGATTGCGTTGAAGATGAGTTTTCATTTTTGGCGCAATTTATATTCTGAAACCCAGAATAAGCCTCAAAAAACAAAGTTTATCAGCCTGCAAAATAGTTATCACGGGGAGACGCTAGGCGCGTTGGGCGTGACAGATGTGGCGATTTTTAAAGATACTTATGCACCACTGTTAATGCAATCAGCGCAAATGCCTAGCCCAGATTTTCGGCTCGCAGAAGTGGGCGAGGGCGCCGAGGCTTATGCACTGCGTTGTGCAGATGCCTTAGAACAATATGTCAGTGAGCACTCACACGAGCTAGCGGCTTTTATTATCGAGCCGCTAGTGCAATGCGCGGCGGGCATGGCGATGTATCATCCTGCCTATTTAAAGCGTGTCAGAGAAATTTGCACCAAGTATAAAATCCATTTAATTGCCGATGAAATTGCAGTAGGTTTTGGCAGAACAGGTAGCATCTTTGCCAGTTATGCCGACTGCGACATTGAGTGCGACCAAAATGCGTGTCATAAAAAACTAGATTGTCGCCCCGATTTTATGTGTTTATCTAAAGGCATCACGGGCGGTTATTTGCCATTATCTGTGGTGCTAACACGCGACGAAATTTACCAAGCGTTTTACGATGATAAAGTGAGTAAAGGCTTTTTGCACAGCCACAGTTACACAGGTAACCCGCTGGCGTGCAGTGCAGCATTAGCCACTTTAAGTATTTTTGAAACCGATAATATCATTCAAAAAAATCGCGAAACCTCAGATTTTATTTGGCAACACATGCAAGTTTTTAATGATTCACCCGTTGCGCATTTAAGAAGACAAGGTATGATTTTCGCGTTTGATGTTGTGACAGAAAATAAAAACTTTTCACGCGATTGCTATGCAGCGGCACTAGAAAAAGGCTTGCTGATTCGGCCTATAGGCAACACAGTTTATTTAATGCCGCCTTATACAATCAATCACGAGGAGGTAATGCATGCCCTACAAGCCTGTATCCATGCTGTCTCCAGAGCCATCAAATAATGATGTTTAAATTCACACAAAAATTACTAACAGTTTTTATGTTGGCAAGCTTAAGTTTTTCTGCGCAGGCTGAGCTGCCAGCAAGCGTTGCCGATGCGCTTAAAAAATCTGGCATTGCACAAAATAGCGTGGCGATATTTGTGCAAGCTGTGGATGTAGCAACGCCAGCCATTAGCCATAATGCAGAGAAAAGCCTTAACCCTGCCAGCGTGATGAAGCTGGTCACTACGCATGCAGCATTAGATTTACTCACGCCCAGTTATCGTTGGAAAACCGAAATTTACCGCGATGGTAATCTTAATAATGGCGTGCTGAATGGCAATTTAATCATCAAAGGTTATGGCGACCCTAGTTTTAAAGCGCAAGAATTTTGGCGCTTACTGATGAGTTTGCAACAAGCAGGTGTTAAAGAAATTAAAGGTGATTTCGTCATCGATAAAAGCTACTTTGCTAAAAATGTGGGCATCCGAAAAACCTTTGACAATGAGACTTGGCGCGCCTACAACGCGGAGCCCAGCGCATTTTTGGTGAATGGGCGCAACACCAGTTTTAAATTTGTGGCTACAGAAAGCAATGTCTTGGTCAGCCAAGAGTTTGAGCTGCCAGAAGTGCAAATTATCAATAAAATGAAGCTTGCTAACGACGCTTGTGGCGACTGGCGTAACCGTTTTGGCTACACCGTGAAAGCTACTAGCAGCTGTGGCAATGTAGATTGCACTAAAAATGGTGGCGCAGCGGTTGCTTTTAATGGCACTTTTTCGCCTGACTGTGGCGAGCGCTATTTAGAGTTAAGTGTGTTTGATGACGAACAATATGCGTTTTACACTTTTAAAAAGCTGTGGCTCGAGTTGGGCGGAAAATTTAACGGTAAATTGAGAATACAAGAGTTGCCCATAGGCGCTAGTAAAGTTATTGAGCAAGTGTCGGACCCGCTTGGCTATGTGATTCGCGACATTAACAAATGGAGCAATAACTTAATGGCGCGGCAACTTTTACTCACCATTGCCGCAGAAAAAACAGGTATGCCAGCCACTGAAGCCAAAGGCATGTTGGCCGTAACAAATTGGCTGGCGCAGAAAAATTTAAAATTTGATGAGCTGGTAATAGATAATGGTTCGGGTTTATCGCGCATTGAGCGCATTAGTGCACAACACTTAGGCCAGTTGTTAGTTGCGGCCTATCACAGCGCCATCATGCCAGAGCTACTGGCCTCGCTACCAATATTAGCGCAAGATGGCACCATAAAAAAACGTTTAAATGACAGCGCAGCAAATAGTCGCGCCCATTTAAAAACTGGCTCGCTAGATGGTGTTAGTGCAATTGCTGGCTATGTGTTGGATAGCCAAAATAAACGCCAAGTGCTGGTTATGTTGATTAATGATAAAAATGCGGGTGCCAGCAAAAATGCGCAAGATGCACTGATTGAATGGGTGTACTTACATTAAATGCAGCTGCATTAGCATTAAAAGCGGCCACACTAGCGGTTCGAACTTAGCCGTGTTTGCGGTATCATATTGTTTGCATTTATACAGAGGTTTTATATGAAATTACTGAATATTTTATTGGCTAGCGCATTTGCATTGTCGCTAAACGCTTGCCAAGCCGAATCAACCACAACAACTTCTAACTCATCACCACAGGAAAAAACTGCAATGACAGCATCAACAGAAGACAATATCACTCAACTTCAGAAAATAGATACGTTACCTGGCACAGGCCGCGAAGCCGAGCCTGGGTTTAATGTAAGCGTGCATTACACGGGCTGGTTGTATGACGCAGCGGCAGAAGGCTTTAAGGGCAAGAAATTTGACAGTAGTGTCGACAGAAAGCAGCCATTTGATTTTGCATTGGGCGCAGGCCAAGTGATTCAAGGTTGGGATGAAGGCTTTGCCGGCATGAAAATTGGCGGCAAACGCACGTTGATTATTCCACCAGAAATGGGCTATGGCGCACGTGGGGCGGGTGGTGTGATTCCGCCGAATGCCACGTTAATATTCGACGTAGAACTCCTTGACGTAAAATAAAAATGCCAGCTTCGTCGCCATACGTTGTAGCTTACAAAAAATAATGCCTAGCATATACCCCATATGCGGCGGCCTAATTTTTTGCTCGCGCCTAGTCTGGCTTAGAAGCTGACATTTTTGGAGAATAGACTTTGAAAGTAAGAATCAAATGGGTTGAAGGTGTTTCGTTTGTTGGCGAATCGGAAACGGGTCACGCCGTCGTGCTCGATGGCGCGCCAGAAAATGGCGGCCGCAACATTGGCATGCGGCCCATGGAAATGCTGTTGATTGGTATGGGCGCCTGCACCTCGTTTGATGTGATATTAATTTTGAAAAAAGCGCGTCAACCAATTGTGGATTGCGTGGCAGATATTACGGCAGAACGTGCCGATGAAATCCCAAAAGTATTCACTAAAATTCATGTACATTTTGTGATTAAGGGCGATAACTTGAATGAAACGCAAGTAGAGCGCGCGGTGAAATTATCGGCAGAAAAGTATTGCTCTGCCAGTATTATGTTGGCTAAAAGTGTAGAAATTACACATAGCTTTGAGATAATAACAAGTGAAATTAAACCGACTCAAAATGCCTAGTCTGAAGACCAATATCCATGCGCCTTTCAGAGCATCTAAATAATGTCTAATTTAGCAAAAGATATAAAACCAAATGGTATGCTAGGCATACGCCATGTGGCGTTGTTTGTTAAAGATTTGGAAGTTGTGGTAGATTTTTACACACGCATTATGGGCATGCGTATTGAGTGGCAACCCGATGCCGACAATGTGTATTTAACCAATGACGGCGATGTGTTTGCGTTGCACAGAGTTGATTACACACCACAAGCACAGCAACGGCTAGACCATATTGGCTTTGTACTAAAAACAGCGCAAGATGTAGATAATTGGCATGCGTATTTTTTGAGGCAAGGTGTAAAAATTACTGAAGCGCCAAAAACGCATCGTGATGGCTCGCGTGGATTTTATTGCTTAGATGCAGTCGGGCATTTGTTAGAGCTGATTTATCACCCGCCTATATCGTCAGCCTAGCGTTAAATTTAATGCAGAATCACTTTCATTGTTAGCGGCTCTTCGTTTTCTAGCACGTTAATTAATCGATCTACGTTGGGATGTTTGCCAGGACAATTTTCAGCATCTTCGGTGTGTTCGGCATAAAGTGCCAAGCCTTCTACAGCCGCATCTAAGCTAATTTCGCCATACATTTTATACAAGTGGTAAAACACTTTAACCGAGCCTTGGCTGCCGGGTTTGTTTTCAATGTTACCTGCGGGTTTGCCATCCTCAAAATAAAGCTCTATGCGTTGCACTTCGTCAACGCTATCTAGCGTTAATAACACATCACTAAATTTTTGCATATTTGTTTAAAACCTTAATGTTAAAAGCCTAAATGTAATAAGCTGTTTTTGTCATTATTTTAGAAGCAAGCTGCATGCCAAACTTGACTGGTGCAGGTAAATCGCTGCCACCAAGTTGTTTCGCTTCTACCGCATGTGCCGCTTCATCTTGTAGCATCTGTTCTACGATTGTACGCGTTTTAATATCAGTTTCATTTAACTGGTCTAAATGATTTTGCAAATGCGCAGCGACTTGCTGTTCGGTTTCGGCTAAAAAGCCTAAGTTCCACTTTTCACTCAGGCTGCCCGCAATGGCACCTAGCGCAAAACTGCTTGCATACCAAAGTGGATTCAACATACTTTTGCGTCCGCCCAGTTCGTTAATGCGCGCCTCACACCAAGCTAAGTGGTCAGTTTCTTCAGCGACTGCGTGTTGTAATGCACTGACTATGTGCGGGCTTTTGCTGGTGAGTGCTTGCCCACTGTAAAGCGCTTGCGCACACACTTCACCCACATGATTAATACGCATCAGTGCCGCCGCATGTTGTTTGCTTTTGACATCCAATGCAGGCTCGTCGATACTTGCATCAGGACGCGGTCTAGTAGCAGTGCTGGCAGCAAAAATGGTGCGCAAACCTGTGTCAAACGTGTTAATCAGTTGGTCAATATGCATATGTTTAGTTTAATCCAAATTTGTTGCCTAGTGAAAGTTGATTTGCAAAAGAAAGTTGATTTGCAAGAGAAAATAATGAAAAAAGCCCACTTAATTGACTAAGCAGGCTTTTTAATAATAACAATAAAAATTATTTTGCTACTGGTTTTGCTTCATCAGCTTTAACAGCAGCCACTTTAGGCTCTGGCAATTTTTCCACAGGCAAGCCTTTCAGCACATTCATGGCTTGTACAAATTGAAAGTCCTCTTTACTGGCAGGTTCAATCGGGCCTTGTTGTTCTGCATATTTTCTCTCACTCAATTTGGCTTTGGCCGCAGCTTCTTTGGCTGCATCTTTCAAAAATTTAGCCGCTTCAGCCGCTTCAGCCGCGTCTTTTGGGTTTGACAAATGCTTGGCTAAATCTGCTTCATGCAGGTTGTTAGAGGGGTCTGAGCCATCTTCTACAATAATATCTGGCACAATGCCTTTGGCTTGAATCGAGCGGCCATTGGGTGTGAAATAACGCGCGGTAGTGAGCTTAATCGCACTGCCATTGTTCATGGGTAATATGGTTTGTACAGAGCCTTTACCAAAACTTTGTATACCCAAAATGGTCGCACGTTTATGGTCTTGCAGCGCGCCCGCTACAATTTCTGATGCCGATGCGGAACCGGCATTTACCAACACCACCATCGGCGTTTTTTTGTAAGATTCTGGCACGTTTTTAAGATAATCACCTTTGCCACGACGTGCGTAATCTAATGGGCTAGCGCTTAAACGCATTTTAGAATCTTGCACACGTCCTTCGGTATACACCACTAAATCATTTTTAGGTAAAAACGCAGCCGATACGCCAACTGCCGCATCCAATAAGCCGCCTGGGTTGTTACGCATATCCAGCACCAAGCCTTTAAACGGGCCTTTATTTTGTGCTTGCAGGCTAATTAGCGCTTGGGCTAAATCTTCTCCAGTGTGGTCTTGAAACTGGGTGATTCGCACATAGGCATAATCTTTTTCGATATATTTATTTTTAACGCTTTGCGTTTTTATAATTGCGCGCACTAAGCTAAAAGTGAGCGGTTTAGCCTCACCTTTACGCAATACTGTCAGCACAATTGGCGTGTCTGGCTTGCCGCGCATTTTCTTTACTGCGTCGTTCAGCGTTAAGCCACGCACTTGCGTGTCGTCTAATTTGCTAATTAAATCGCCGCTTTTTAGGCCAGCTTTATAGGCAGGGCTATCTTCAATTGGCGTAACTACTTTAACTAAGCCTTCTTCCATCGCTACTTCTATGCCCAAGCCACCAAACTCACCTTGTGTGCCTGCTTGCAAATCTTTGTAAGCGTCGGCATCCATAAACGTAGAGTGTGGATCTAGCCCAGAAAGCATGCCAGTTAAAGCTTCGTTGATGAGTTTTTTATCTTCAACCGTTTCTACATAATCGCTTTTAACTTTGCCAAACACTTCTGCAAATACACGCAAATCATCAATCGGCAATTGTGATGCAGTAATTTTTTCTGCAAGCGCAGAAAAATTTAGACTAATAAGAACGCCTATGAGTACACCAGAACCGATAAGACCAAATTTTTGGAAAGTAGACTGCATGCACACCCTTTAACTAAAATAATTAACATTGCTATGCTTAACGCATGACTCACATTAAGAGCTTACAATAAGATAATAGGTTCATTTTGCGCTATTTCAAGTTTTTTTAACAGACTTAATGCTTAATAGTGCAAAAAGTAAAATTAAAGCATTAATAGTAAGGATATAGTATGGTAAAACACCAAGTAGAAATAGAATACTGCACACAATGCCGTTGGTTACTGCGCGCGGCATGGCTGGCGCAAGAGCTGCTGACCACATTTGAGACCGATTTAACAGGCGTTAATCTAATACCAGGCACTGGCGGCGTGTTAGAGGTGCGGCTGAATGGCGCTTTACTGTTTAGTCGTAAGCAAGCAGGGCGTTTTCCAGAATCGAAGGAGTTGAAGCAATTGATTCGTGATGTGATTGCGCCAGATAGAGACCTTGGCCATAGTGAAGAGCAGAGCCATAGCAATAAATAAAAATTATTTACATTGCAAACGATAATCGTTATCATTATCGTTAATATTTAATGTGAGTGGCTAAAATGATTAAAACAAAACATTTAAATCAGTTGTTTGTTACAGGATTGCTTTTCTTGAGTCCTTTAGTGTCTCAAGCTGATGAAAATAATTGGGGTTATGTATATGGCGCAGACACGCTGCCAAAAGGACAATCCGAGCTTTATTTATGGGCAACCGACAGACGCCATAAAGAAAACGGTAAATACAACGCACAAGATTATCAGCTTGAACTAGAACATGGCTTTACCAATAGCTTGCAAGGTAGTGTCTATGTTCTGGGTAGCTCGCACACTATCAATGGCTCTGCACCGTTAAATGAAAATGGCGACCCTGAATATCTAGATAAGAACCGCTACGGGCTTACCGGCGTTAAAGCTTCGCTCAAATGGAATTTGCTTTCTACATATAAAGACCCAATTGGCTTATCTTTGTACATTGAGCCTGGCTACAATAATCGTTTTAAAATTTCGGGTGAAAAGCAAGACGAGTATTCATTAGAAGCCAAATTGATTCTACAGAAAAACTTTTTAGATGACACCTTATTATGGGCAACTAACCTAACCTTAGAAGCTGAACGCAGAAAATTTGAAGGTTCTGGACAAAGCTGGGAGGATGAATTAGAAGTAGAAGTGACCAGCGGCTTATCGTACCGAATTGCACCTAATTGGTGGGTAGGTGGCGAGATGCGATACCACTCAGAGTACCCAGATTGGCGACATGAATTTGATCGTGAGCACTATGCGATTTTCTTAGGTCCAAATATTCATTGGGGTGGCGAAAAATATTGGGCAACGTTGACTTATTTAGCCAACATAGTAGGCATGCCACAGGCCGAAGATGATATTCGCCATTTGGATGAGCATGAAAAACGTGAAATACGTCTAAAAGTTGGTTATAACTTTTAAATACTTTACGCATAGTTAGGTGTTTAGTGATTTTTCGCTAAACGCTTTTTTCGCATAAAAGCTTAATTTACTGTCGTCAAACTGCTAATGAAAAACGTTAAGTCAACATGAAAAAAATCAACCAATTCTTAGCTCTATTCTTTTCGATGTGGCTAGGCTTTTCAATTAACTCTAGCGCGCAACAATTTTACACAGTAGAGCTGGCGCAAAAAGCTATATTTCAAGATGCAGACAGTTTTAAACTTAACCCTGTTAGCCTAACTAGCGATCAAGTCAGCAAAGTGAAAAGCGCATCAGGCACAGGCACACCCATTCCCGAAAAGAAAATTTGGCAGGTATTGCAGGCAGATAAACAGGTGGGTTGGTTTATTGTGGATGAGGTGTATGGCAAGCACGAGTTTATTACTTATGCTGTAGGTATTAATTTAGATGGCACTGTCCGTATGATAGAGATTTTGGATTACCGTGAAACCTACGGCTACCAAGTGCGAGAGGCTGGCTGGCGTAATCAATTTGTCGGGAAAAATGCCAATTCAAACTTGAAGCTGGATAAAGGTATTGATAATATTTCTGGAGCAACGCTTTCTTGTAAGCATTTAGCCGATGGCGTAAAACGCGTATTAGCCTTGTATGATGTGGTTTTAAAAAACTCTCACTAATAAAATAAACTATATAACATGCTATATAAAAAACGTAGTCGCGTTGCGCACCTGCCATTTTGGCAATCTTTTAGTACTCACACTATTTTTTTAATCTGCGCAATTTCAGGCGTTTTGTATTTGTTGGCGCACGAGTTTCAAATTAAAGCCTTGGCGATAGAAAACCACAGTATTTTGATTGCGCATGGCTTTTCCGCTTACCTTTTCGTATTGCTATTCGGTGCGGTGATGCCCAACCATATTAAGGGTGGTTGGCATAATAACCGCAACCGTATATCTGGTGGGGCGATGGTGCTGGTGATGGCTTTGCTACTACTTTCTGGCTTGTTTTTATATTACGGCGATGAAACGCGCGATGCTGCGCTATGGGTGCATTGGGTGATTGGTGTTGGCTTAATATTGCTGTTCCCTCTACATTTTTTTAGAGGCCGTCGCGCCAATTATTTAGCGCTTAAACACGCAAAAACATTTAAAAAAACGCAACATTAAGTTGCGTTAGTTTTTTATCTGATTGGCATAAATCTATTTGATAGTGACAATGCGAACTATTTGCAATTCTGCAAGCCCATTTTTTTTACGATACACTGCGGCTTATTAAGTTAAAAGCATCACTTTTAACTCAATTTTGAATATAGTTTAGGAGAAAAATATGGCAGAAGATCACGGCGTAGATACCCCAGTAACGAAAGCGCTTAATACAATTTTGGAGCTAGAGCTTGCCGGCGTGGTGCGTTATACGCACTATGCCCTGATGGTGTTTGGCTACAACCGCATTCCTATTGTGTCTTGGCTGCGAGGCCAAGCGGCTGAGTCACTGACCCATGCTGATAAAGCGGGCGAGTTGATTACGCATTTGGGCGGCCACCCATCACTATCTATCGGGCCTTTATTAGAAACGCATAATCATGACATTGGTGATATTTTACGCGAGTCGATGGCGCACGAAAAACTGTCACTAAACGCTTACAAAGCTTTGTTAAAGCTGGTTGAGGGCGATTCTGTGATGCTAGAAGAATATGCGCGTGAGATGATTTATCAAGAAGAATTGCACTCAGGCGAAGTGGATAAAATGCTGCGTAAACCAGGTGAGATTGCCAAGTTTCACGAGTAGTTAATCTACGAGTAAAAAACGATGCTCTGCAAGCCAATGTCTATGCGGCTTTCAGGCACGAATAACCAGCTTTAGCTGGTATATTCTGCGGGGACAACCTTTACGGTTGCAGAGCACTGTTTTAATGTATTAATTTTCTTCTGCTTCTTTACCTAATCGTTGCGCACCATTAAAGCGGCTAGACCAATAACTTTGCTGTATATTTTCTACGCGTACTGAAGCGCCGCTACGTGGCGCATGAATAAATTTGTTGTCGCCAATGTAAATACCCACATGTGAAAAAGTCGATTTTAAGGTGTTAAAAAATACCAAATCGCCTGGTTGCAATTCATCTTTATTCACGGTTTTGCCTAGTTGGCTAATGGCACGCGCGGTAGGTGGCAGCGTTAAATTGGCGGCATTGCGAAACACATAACGCACAAATCCACTGCAATCAAAACCAGTTTCAGGTGAGTCGCCGCCAAATTTATATTTAATGCCCGTCAGGCTAAGCGCATTAATAATCACTTCTTGTGTTTTGGCTTTCCAGCCAGTTGCAGTTTCTGTTTCATGCTCATCTGTACTATAAAGCACTACGCCTGCTACGTTTTCAGATAGCACTTCGGCCGCTATTGCAGACGAAGCAAGGCAAAAGCTGAATATGAAAATATTAAAAATTAACTTCACGCAAGAATTGTAGCTTAAAAATTGAAAAAACCTACCTTAATCAATAAGGTAGGTTTATATTGCTGTGTTTAAGATTTTGCCATTGTTTTTTTAATCATACCAACAATCGCTAATAATACGCCACCGCCAATACCACCGCCCGCTACTTGGGCAATAATTGCACCAATATCCATGCCACCACCTGCAGCGGCTGCGTCGCCACCCATCACCATGCCGAGTAATTGACCGCCCAAACCGCCGCCTAAAACACCAACAACTGAATTAAGCACTGGGCCTAAACTTGCGTTTTTCATTAAACTGCCAGCCACATTGCCGCCAACAGCACCGCTTATTAATTGAATAATTAAACCTAAATCCATACATCCTCCCCAAGAAATGACAGAATTAAAACGTAATGACAGAGTTAAAACTTTTTACAGCCCGCTTAGGCTAACAATATCTAGTACACAACGCAATAGTTTTTAACCCTCCCTGCAATCATCCGCGGTATGTATGGGATAATTTGGGTCATGTCACAAAACTCCAGTTTAAATCTAATTTTTAGCGCAAATGGCGCGCTAGCCGATGCAATAAAGGGCTATAGCGAACGCAAAGAACAGTTAGAAATGGCGCTGGCGATTGAAGATGCGATTAAAAATAACAAACAACTGATTGCTGAGGCGGGTACTGGCACAGGCAAGACGTTTGCTTATTTGGTGCCTGCGTTGCTTTCTGGCGGCAAAGTTATTATCTCTACTGGAACGAAGACTTTACAGGACCAGTTATTTAATCGTGATTTGCCCAACGTGCGCGATGCGCTAAAAGTGCCTGTGACGGTGGCCATGTTAAAAGGGCGCTCAAATTATGTGTGCCATTATCATTTAGAGGCGGCTGCTAATAGCGGCCGTTTTGCCAGCCGTGAAGATGCAAAATATGTGCATCTCATCAAAAACTTTGCTGAGAATAGCAAAACGGGCGATAAGAGTGAATTAACAGCAGTGCCAGAAAACGCCACCATTTGGTTGAATGTCACTAGCACGCGCGATAATTGTTTGGGCCAAGATTGTAATTATTACAAAGAATGTTTTGTGATGGAGGCGCGTAAAAAGGCGCTGACGGCGGATGTGATTGTGGTGAACCATCACTTGTTTTTTGCCGATGTGATGTTGCGCGACGAAGGCGTGGCAGAGCTTTTACCTTCTGCTAACACCGTGATTTTTGATGAAGCACATCAATTGCCCGAAGTGGCAGGTTTGTTTTTTGGTGAAGATATTTCGACTAGCCAGTTAATAGAACTATGCCGTGATAGCTTGGCCGCGCACTTGACCTTGGCCAAAGATTGCGTGGAGCTGGGCGAGGCAATTCCAAAATTAGAAAAAGCCTGCAAAGATTTTAGGTTGATATTTGCGTATGAAGGCTCAAGATTGCCTGTGAACAAAGCACTGGCGTTAAAAAATTTCGAGTCAGCTTTTGCTGATATGCAAAGCATGTTAAAAGAGTTAAATAAAGTGCTGGAAACGCAAGCTGCGCGCGACCCTGGTTTAGAAAAATGTTGGCAACGTGGTGAGGAACTCAACCTGCAATTGTCGCGTTGGCTTAAGGCCGAAAATGCTAACTTAGTACGTTGGGTAGAGGTGTTTACGCAATCAGTCCAACTACACGCCACGCCGCTGAGTGTGGCCGATGGCTTTAGTAAACAGCTCAATGCACAACCGCGTGCTTGGATATTCACTTCGGCCACGTTAGCGGTAAAAAGCGATTTTAGCCACTATCAAGCACAAATGGGCTTACAAAATGCCGAAACTGGCTTTTGGCAAAGCCCGTTTGATTATGGCCTGCAAGCCTTATTATATGCGCCTACTGGCATGCCAGACCCTAACTCATCTGGCTATGCGGCCGCTGTTGCAGCCGTTTCGCTACCCGTCATCCAAGCCAGTCGTGGCCGCGCCTTTGTTCTGTGCACATCGCTACGCGCCATGCGCGAAGTGCATGCACTGTTAAAAGATGCGTTTGGCGAAAATGGCGTGGAATACCCATTATTACTGCAAGGCGAAAGCACGCGTACCGAGTTACTGGATCGCTTTCGCGCGCATGGCAACGCCATACTTGTTGGTTCGCAGAGCTTTTGGGAAGGCGTCGATGTGCGCGGAGAAGCATTATCAGTGGTGATTATCGACAAACTGCCATTCGCCCCGCCTGATGACCCGGTGCTATCTGCGCGTATCGATAAATTGACAGCAGATGGCAAAAATGCCTTTATGGAATATCAATTACCCTATTCGGTCATTACTTTGAAGCAAGGCGCAGGGCGGTTAATTCGCGATGAAACCGATAGAGGTGTACTGGTGATTTGCGATCCGCGTTTAATCACTAAACCTTATGGCAAACGCATCTGGCAAAGTCTGCCACCGTTTAAGCGCACCAAAGAATTGGCAGACGTGGAAGCGTTTTTTGATATAAAAATATTGTGATAAATTTACAACTTTTATGTTTAAAGTTGACAACTAATCTAATTTAAGTTGACAACTATTCTTGTATAAGTTGACAATTGTGTTTTAAAAATATTTAGACATTCAGGCATAACCAAATGGCGGTAATTAGAAAAAGTAGTGAGGAATGTAGGGCTTTTATATTGGATAATATAGAAAGATACCCGACTGATATCGCGAAAAAATTAGCCGAGAAATTTAAGATTTCTAGGCAGGCTGCCAATAAGCACTTGCAAAAGTTGGTGGAGGAAAATGTTTTATCTTTTGAAGGTAATGCAAGGCTCAGACGTTACACATTAGTGCCGCAAGTTCAAATCGAAAAAATGTATCTTCTTAGCGAAAAGCCAACAGAAGACGAGTTGTGGATTAAAGATATTAAACCGAATCTCGGTACACTTCCAGACAACGTTTTGAATATATGGAGTTATTGCTTTACTGAGATGTTTAATAATGTAATCGATCACTCACAGGGGGAGGGGGTCATTGTTAAACTTACGAAGTCAGCTGTTTGGACAGAGATTATTATTCAGGATAATGGTGTAGGAATTTTTAAAAAAATTCAGACGAAGTTAAATTTATTAGATGAAAGACACTCAGTGCTTGAGTTGGCAAAAGGTAAATTTACTACTGATCCTAAGAATCACTCTGGTGAAGGTATTTTTTTCAGTTCACGCGCTTGTGATGACTTTGTTATTTTGTCAGGGGGTGTATTTTTCTCTCGTAAGTTTGGCAAAGAGGAGGACTGGATTTTAGAGGCGAATAAGGTTGCCAAAGGTACGATGGTTGTGATGAAACTAAAGAATCACACTGCTCGAAAGTTGAAAAAGATATTTGATGAGTTTACCTCTGGCGACAATTATGGCTTTAATAAAACTATTGTGCCTGTTGCTTTAGCGCAATATGGAGATGAAGCGATTGTTTCCAGATCCCAAGCGAAGCGATTATTAAATAGAATAGATCGATTTAAAACTGTTATATTCGACTTTGAAGGTGTTGAATCTGTTGGGCAAGCATTTGCCGATGAAATTTTTAGAGTATTTGCTAATTTGCATCCTGAAATATCATTGGTAGAAGCAAACGCTAATCAGGATATTAAAAATATGATTTCACGTGCTAAGCACGTTAATCACTAATACTGACATCGAATGATTCTTATTCTAGAGTCAGAGTACGAACTCACTGCTATCCGTGCGCAAGGCGCGGGTGGACAAAATGTGAATAAAGTGTCTTCTGCGATTCATTTGCGTTTTGACATAAATGCTTCTAGTTTGAGCGATTGGTTGAAAGCGCGGCTGATGCATAGTAAAGACAATCGGATTACTGATGAAGGCATATTAATCCTCAAAGCCCAGCAATATCGCACCCAAGAGGCAAACAAAAAAGATGCGATTAAGCGTTTGCATGAGATTGTAAATGCCGCAAACCAAGTTAAGCCGGCGCGTTATGCAACTAAGCCGAGTTATGGCTCTAAACAGCGACGGTTAGAGGGCAAGACGATTCGTAAACAAGTGAAGCAATTACGCGGTAAAATATCGTCAGAATGAATTTACTTGCACTCGATACCTCAACCGAATTTTTATCGCTGGCTATTCAAGCTGGCGATAATCTTTTTACGCACCATCAGCATGTAGGCAATGCCTCCTCCGAGTTGATTTTGCCGCAAATTCAAGCATTGCTAGACTCTGCGAATATTAAGTTGAAAGATTTGGATGGCATTGCGTTTGGTGCTGGCCCCGGTGCATTTACTGGCGTGCGCATTGCCTGCGGCGTAGCGCAAGGCTTGGGTTTTGGCGCCAATATTCCTGTGGTGGGCGTCAATACCTTGCTGGCAGTCGCGCAAGCCAGCGGCGCAGATAAAGCGATTGTTTGCCTGGATGCGCGTATGGGTGAAATTTACCACGCGACGTTTGTTAAGCAAGAAAACGAATGGTTTGAATTACACGAGACTAAAGTATGCAAGCCAGAAGCCGCGCCAATATTGGTTGCTGGAGCATTATCAAAAATAACATACGCAAAAAATTGGATCGGCGCAGGTAGTGGTTGGGCGGTTTATGGTGAAGTTTTAAGTAAAATTTATGCTGAAAATTTAGAAAATATCTTAACTAATGTTACGCCAATGGCCACCGCTATTTTGCAGCTTGCCCAGCCCATTTTTGCCGCAGGTGAGGCTAAACCTGCCAGTGAAGCTGCGCCGATTTATATTCGCAATCGCGTGGCGCTGACCACGCTGCAGCGCGTGCAAGGGAAAAGGTTGTAGGTGCAGCGCTTATGAGTGCACAATTACTAAATAACGTTAGCCTGCGCCCAATGCAGACAGGTGATTTAGATGCGATTATG
>JANMBK010000163.1:0-3798 GCA_031360365.1 Methylophilaceae bacterium | reverse complement strand
AAGGAAGTAAAACATGGCATCAAGAAATATTTTAGTGGTAGATGATGAAGTTGGCATTCGTGAGTTATTGCACGACATTTTGCTGGATGAAGGCTTTCAGGTGACCTTGGCAGAAAATGCGCAGGCAGCACGTGATTCACGTCTAAAACATCGGCCAGATGTAGTGCTGTTGGATATTTGGATGCCAGATTGCGATGGCATCAGCTTATTAAAAGAGTGGGGTAATGCTGGGCTGCTCACTATGCCAGTGATCATGATGTCGGGTCACGGCACCATTGATACAGCAGTAGAAGCCACGCGCATTGGCGCATTTGATTTTTTAGAGAAGCCTATAGCGCTGCAAAAATTGCTTAAAACCGTGAATGCAGCCCTAAAACATGCCGAGAACTTACCCAAAACCGAGATGAATTTATCTAGTTTTGGCAAAAGTTTGGTGATTAACGAGTTAAAACAACGCTTAGAGCAAGTAGCCAATACAAAAAATTCGCTATTATTGATTGGCAAAAAAGGCGGCAGTGTTGAGATTTGCGCCCACTTTTTGCATATAAAAGATACGCCTTGGCTGGGGTTAACCGAATATGAAAAGCTGGCTAGCGCGCCGCTAGAAATGTTGCAACAATCGCAAGATGGCATCATTTATATTGACGAAGTATCTGCGCTCAATAAAACGGAGCAAAAAGGCCTGCAATTGTTGCTAGCTAAAGGCGAGAAATATCAAGTGCGTGTGGTGTGCGCCAGTAGTTTAAGCTTGCCGCAATTGGCTGAGAAAGTTGACTTTGACAAGGTGCTGCTGCAAACGCTGTCGCAAAGCACGCTTAAAGTGCCAGCGCTCAACGATCATCGTGAGGATATTCCAGATTTGGCTACTGCCATGGCCAATCTGTTAGTAGAAACCACCGGTGCACAATATAAAAGCTTTGATACCGCCGCTTTGAATGCACTCAGAAACGCGGATTGGACGGGCGATTTAGCAGAGTTGGAAGCGGTTGTGCAAAACCTAATGCAGAGCAGTTTAGAAGAAAAAATCACGCTGGCCGATGTCAGCCGTGTGTTAGAGCAATTTAGCAGCAGTCCAGAGAATCAAGCGCTTAAATTGCAATCTTCGCCAGTGAATTTAGCCTTACCGCTTCGCGAAGCGCGGGATGACTTTGAGCGTTTTTACTTTCGGCATCACATGCTAGTGGTTAGCAATAACATGAGTAAATTGGCAGAAATTTCTGGCTTAGAACGCACGCATTTGTATCGCAAACTCAAGCAGCTTGGTATTAAAATAAAAGGCTAAACACACATATTTTACGTGCATCTTATTTGACACCGCTATAAGCCGCATAGATGTTGGCTTACAAGCAGTATTTTTCTCTCGAGTGTTGTTTGTTAAAGATTTGCTTAAAAATTAAGCAATTACTAATTGGTAATCGTCAGAACAACAGGCGTATGATCGCTAGGTCGTTCTAGCTTGCGCGGCGCTTTATCAATTACACAACTTTCACACTTATTTTTTAACGCATCGCTCACTAAAATATGATCAATGCGCATACCAAAATTGCGTCTAAACCCCATCATGAGGTAATCCCACCAAGTGAAACTTTTTTCGGGTTGCTCAAATAACCTAAAGCTATCATGTAAGCCAAGCGCAGTAATTTTTGCAAACATTTGGCGTTCTTTTGGCGAAACCAGAATTTGCCCAATCCACGCCGCTGGGTCGTGACAATCACGGTCCTCTGGCGCAATATTGTAATCACCAAGCAAAACTAAATTGGGGTATTTTTTAAGCTCACCTTCAAGCCAAGTAATCAGAGCCGTTAGCCAGCGCATTTTGTATTCATATTTTTCAGAATCAACCGCTTGACCATTCACGATGTAGACGCAAACAACACGCACACCTTGAATGGTGGCCGAAATCACACGGCTCTGTTCATCCGTAAAACCTCCAATGCCATGCGCTACATCAGTCATGTCGTGCTTACTTAGAATCGCCACACCGTTATAGGCTTTTTGGCCTGCGTGCACCGCGTTGTAGCCAGCGCTTTTTAACTCATCGTAAGGAAATTTACTATCTTCTTGTTTGGTTTCTTGCAAGCACAATAGGTCAATTGGATTGTCACGCAACCAATCCAGTACGTGTGGCAAGCGCACATTGAGTGAGTTGACGTTCCAAGTGGCTAACTGCATAAAATGAAGCGTTTCGTTTAAATTAAATAATGCATTATACGAGCATAAAACAATGCTCTGGAAGCCGCATGGAGATTGGCCTGCAAGGCATGTAAATGAGGTGCAATTTAAGCAGCCATACCATTGTGGCGTAACAGCGCGTCAATGCTAGGCTCGCGCCCACGGAATGCAATAAACGATTCCATGGCTGGGCGGCTACCGCCTTTTGACAAAATCTCTTGCCAAAATTTCTGGCCAGCCTCTTTACTTAAGCCGCCGTGTTCTTCAAACAAGCTGTAGGCATCTGCGCTTAACACTTCTGCCCATTTGTAGCTGTAATAGCCCGCTGCATAACCGCCTGCGAATATGTGGCTAAAATTATTCGGAAAGCGGTTCCAAACAGGTGGCCGAACTACCGCCACTTGGTCGCGAATTTCTTCAATTAACTCAAGTGGTGTTTTGCTACCGTTTGGGTCAAAGCTAGAATGAAGCGTGATGTCGAATAGCGAAAACTCGACTTGTCGCACCGTTTGCATACCCGCTTGAAAGTTTTTGGCTGCGACCATTTTATCGAAAAGTTCGCGCGGCAGCTGCGCGCCTGTATCCACATGTTGCGTCATATGGCGTAGCACATCCCATTCCCAGCAGAAGTTTTCCATAAACTGGCTAGGCAGTTCTACTGCGTCCCATTCCACACCTTTAATGCCAGAAACGCTGTAATCATCAACGTTAGTTAACATATGGTGTAAGCCGTGGCCAAACTCGTGAAACAGCGTAATCACTTCATCATGCGTAAATAAGGCGGGTTTTCCTCCAACGGGCGCACTGAAATTGCAGGTTAAATACGCAACAGGTGTCGTCAGTTTGCCATCTACCACGCGACGTGTAATCGCTTCGTCCATCCAAGCGCCACCACGTTTGTTATTACGGGCGTAAAGGTCTAAATAAAACTGGCCAACAAGTTCGCCAGTTGGGCGGGTAATACTATAGAAATGCGCGTTTTCGTGCCAAGTGGGCGATTCGGTTTTTTGCACAAATACACCAAAAATCGTTTCGATGACTTTAAATAAACCCGCCATCACTTTAGCTTCTGGGAAGTATTGTTTTACCTCTAAATCAGAAAACGCATATTTATCTTCCCGTAGCTTTTCTGAAACATACGAAACATCCCACGCTTGCATATCGTTAATGCCGAGTTTTTCAGCATAATCAGTTAATTCAATCATATCTTGCGCCGCAAATGGCTTGGCTTTGCTGGCTAAATTCTGCAAAAACTCAATCACTTGTTTGGGCGTATCAGCCATTTTGGTGGCAAGCGATAACTCGGCAAAGTTATTAAAACCTAATAATTTGGCTTCCTCAAGTTTCAATTTAAGCAACTGCGTAATAATAGGCGTGTTATCAAATTCGGTATTGCCGAATTCTGAAGCTCGGGTAGCATAAGCGCGATAAAGCGTTTCGCGCAGCTCGCGATTATCTGCATATTGCAGCGCTGGCAAGTAGCTGGGGAAGTGCAAAGTAAACTCATAACCCGCTTTGCCATCACTATTTGCAGCTTCTTCAGCTGCTTGGAGCACATCTTCTGGGATGCCCGTGAGTTTTGCTTTGTCCACTTCATAAAGCGCATATTCATTAGTGGTGTCCAGC
>JANMBK010000101.1:0-1791 GCA_031360365.1 Methylophilaceae bacterium | reverse complement strand
GCGCCCAAGCCAATTTAAAATTCTGAGGTTTGGCGCAAGAATTACGATTAACCAAACTACTAAGCTGAATAGAAATGCCATTCGAGCATTTGATATTACTTTTATAAACTCTGTTCTTGCTAATGCTTCTTTAAGTTCAGTCGCGTCATTTCTATCAATTTTTTTAGAAAAAAACTTAGAAATTGCTCCATATGTAACTACTACAATAAACATGATAACTAAATAAGCTAGGGAAGAATAAACGTAGTGAATTAAGCCAAAAGTTTTATTCACGTCCAAGCCAAGAATGGAAAAATATGAAACTTCATATGCCCAGCCCCAAAAGGCCAAAGGAATGCATAAAATAAGTATTACGAACGCTATATTTTTCATTATTGAAAATAAATCCTAATTAACTAAGGTCAAGAATAGATTTATACTATGCTTTCCACTTAATCGAACAGCCAATGCTCGCAATTTGTTCTGTTGGCCCATCGCCAGTTTCGGCAACCAGTTTCATGGCGTTGAATAAATCACGTGAGCTATTAGGCGCAGTTTCTTTGCGGCTTTCATCAAAGCGGCCGCGGTATTGCAACTGCAATTGATTATTAAAACCAAAAAAATCAGGTGTGCAAACTGCGCCATAGTTTTTGGCAATTTGCTGGCTTGCGTCTAATAAATATGGGAACGGGAAATCCATCACGCGCGCAATTATTTGCATATTTTCAACGCTATCTTCTGGGTATTCGCTAGCATCGTTGCTCATAATCGCCACTGTATTCACGCCTAGTGCTTGCAGCTCGCGCACGTCGTTAATTAGTCTAGGCAAAATGGCTTTTACATAAGGGCAATGATTGCAAATAAACATCACCAGCAGGCCGTTTTTGCCTTTGGCTGCATGTAATGCGACCATGTGACCATTGAAATTGGGCAAGCTAAAATGCGGCGCTTGCCAGCCAAAATCGCACACGGGTGGGTTGATGCTTGCCATGCTTCATAGCTCCACAAAAAGAATACATATCATACGTCATTCCCGCGTAAGCGGGAATCCAGTCAAAGTGCAATTTAATGTGATTTAGTTTGAAGTGCCCACTTTAAAGTTGTTGCCTGCCTAGATTCCCGCCTATCTCGTGTGAATATTCTGCTTCAGCACATATATTCTACGGGGATAATCTTTACGGTTACGCGGGAATGACGGTTGTAGGTTTTCAATATAAAATATGGTTATGAGCAACTTACGATTTTATAACCCCGATAATCTAAAAATTAGCGCAATTGTTAAACTAAGCGACAACGCCGCTACCCATGCTACACGCGTGCTGCGGCTAGAAATAAGCGATGAAATTGTGCTGTTTAATGGCGATGGCAATGATTACACCTGCGTTATTACCAGCATTAAAACCAAAAGTAAAAATAGTGAGGTGCTGGTAATTGCAAAAAGTGTTGTAAAAATTATAAATGAATCGCCGCTGCGCATTACACTCTTGCAAGGCATCTCCAGTGGCGACCGCATGGATTATACAATTCAAAAAGCGGTGGAACTTGGCGTGACATCGATTGTGCCAATTGTTACAACGCGCAGTGTGGTGAAATTATCGAACGAGCGCGCAGAAAAACGCTTAGCACATTGGCAAAACGTGGTGATTGCTGCTTGCGAGCAAAGCGGGCGTGCTTTTGTGCCAACCATTTCTGCCCCTGTGCAATTATCAGCATGGCTGCAAACCAATATCTATGCGGGTGCTGGCGATGCCAAAATAAAGATTTTAACAAATAATGAAAAGCCTGTGCGCATTTTGCTGAATCCAATTGGAG
>JANMBK010000078.1:0-3283 GCA_031360365.1 Methylophilaceae bacterium | reverse complement strand
GTAGGTCGCAGGTTCGAGCGTTATGGTGAAATTGCCGTGAAACAAACAGAAGTAAAAGCAGGCGGCACTTTTACACTGATTGATGACTACGGCCATCATCCAGTTGAGATGCAAGCAGTGATTGCGGCTGCGCGCGATGCTTTTCCAAATCGGCGCTTAGTGATGGCGTTTCAACCACATCGCTTTACGCGTACCAGAGATTGTTTTGAAGATTTTGTGCGAGTGCTTTCTAGTGCTGATGTGGTGTTACTCACCGAAGTATACCCTGCGGGAGAGCCGCCGATTGTGGCAGCTGACACGCGTAGTTTGATTCGCGCTATTCGCATAGCAGGCAAGGTAGAGCCGCAATTGGTAGAAACTACCGACGCACTGCCAGAGAGTATTTTAAGTGCGGTACAGGCGGGTGATGTAGTGATTGTGATGGGCGCAGGTTCGATTGGACAAGTGGCAGCACGTACTAAGGACTTGGCTAAAGAATGGGCAAAGGGGCCATTGGTGTGATGGCACAACTCATTACCAGTTCGCAGTTGTTACGTAACGAGCCACTGGCGCGTTACACCAGTTGGCGCGTCGGCGGCAAGGCAGATAGACTGTTTATTGCTGAAAATTTAGCTGATTTACAAGTATTTATGTGCACGCTAGATCATGCTGAACCCGTATTTTTTATTGGTTTAGGTAGCAATCTATTAGTGCGCGACGGTGGCGTGCGCGGCACAGTGATTGTGATGCATCAGGCGCTGAATGAATTACGTGTAGACGGCCAATTTATCTACGCCGAAGCAGGTGTAACATGCGGAAAATTGGCTAGGTTTAGTGCCAAACAATATAAACAAGGTGCCGAGTTTATGGCAGGTATTCCTGGCACAGTGGGCGGTGCATTGGCCATGAATGCAGGTTGTTACGGCAGTGAAACGTGGAATATTGTGCATCAGGTATTAACCATAGATCGCAACGGTGAAACGCATGTGCGTAACGAATCTGAGTTTATTCCTGGTTACCGCCATGTAGAGATGCTGACACCAGACGAATGGTTTTTAGGCGCTTGGTTTAACTTAGAAGCGGGTGAGGCAGATGAGTCCCTGAAAAAAATTAAAAATCTATTAGCCACAAGGCTAGCCAGTCAACCACTGAGTTTGCCTAGTGCAGGCTCTACTTTTAGAAATCCGCATGGCGATTTTGCTGCACGATTAATTGAAGCGAGTGGCTTAAAAGGTTATCAGATTGGTGGCGCACAAGTGTCACCCAAGCATGCCAATTTTATTGTGAATGTGGGCGATTGTAGCGCGCTAGATATTGAATTGTTGATACGGCATATGAAAGACACCGTATTGGATAAACAAGGCGTTGCATTGCAGCAAGAAGTGAGAATGATTGGTGAGTATGCATAATTTAGTAAGACAATTTGGAAAAGTAGCGGTGTTGCTAGGCGGCACATCGGGTGAACGTGAGGTGTCGCTAAAAAGTGGCGCGGCAGTGTTGGCGGCGCTTAAACGTCAAGGGATAGATGCGTATGCTTTTGACCCAGCTGAGATAAGTTTGAGTGAATTGGCACAGTTTGACCGCGTGTTTAACACCCTGCATGGCCGTGGTGGTGAGGACGGCACTATGCAAGGCGCGCTCGACTTGATGGGCGTTCCTTACACCGGCAGTGGCGTCATGGCATCCAGCTTAGGCATGGATAAATGGCGCAGCAAACTATTGTGGAAAGCGCTAGACATTGCGACGCCAGATTTTGAAATGGTGAATGAAGACAGTGATTTCGCGGCCATAGAAGAAAAATTAGGTTTGCCGCTGTTTGTAAAACCCGCTAATGAAGGTTCGAGCATTGGCATTACTAAAGTTAAACAAAGGGGTGGCCTGCAGGCCGCATATGTATTGGCGGCTAAGGCAGACCCTTTAGTGATTGCAGAGAAGTATGTAAGCGGTGGTGAATATACAGTGGGCATATTAGGTGAGGTGGCGTTACCAATTATACGCATAGTGCCAAAAAATGAATTTTATGATTTTGAAGCGAAATATCTGCGCGACGATACCGAGTATTTGTGTCCATGTGGGTTAAGTGCAGAAAAAGAAGCAGAGATTCAAGCTGAGGCCTTGCAAGCATTTAAGACGATAGGTTGCAAAGGTTGGGGTCGGGTGGATTTTTTAATGGATAGCTCTTCAACTAACGACATGGGCGATTATTACTTTATAGAACTGAATACCAACCCAGGCATGACCGACCACAGTTTAGTGCCGATGGCAGCCAAAGCTGCAGGTATGAGTTTTGATGAATTGGTGATGAAGATTTTAAGCATGACTTTGGAATATGAAGATGTGGGATAAGCCAAGACTACTCAACTGGTTTGCCAATTTATTGTACGCCATATCGGTGGTGCTGATGCTATACGCCTTGGTGTTTGTAGTGGTGCATTTGCCTATTTTTCCTATTCGCGAGGTGAAAGTGGATGGGCAATTAACGCATGTCAATCGCGAGCAAATTAGATTGATTGTGGCGAAGCATTTAAAAGGTAATTTTTTTACTTTGGATTTAGTAAAAACACGTGATGCTTTTGAAAAGCTGCCATGGGCGCGCGAAGTGAGCGTGCGTCGTCGCTGGCCTGATAAATTGGTTGTAGCAATTGAAGAACATCAAGCGTTGGCGCGTTGGGGCAATATTGCGCTGGTAAATACGCATGGTGAGCTGTTTCAAGCGGCAACAGATGCTGAATTACCCATATTTTATGGTCCAGGCAGTGGCGTGTTAGAAGTGACTAAAAATTATGGCAATTACAGCCAAATTTTGAATAAGGCAGACATCAAAATTGCGCAAGTCACCTTATCGCCACGTCGCGCTTGGGAGATTAAAACTAATAAAAATTTGCTGATTGCGCTAGGTCGGGTTGATATGGAAGTACGTTTAAGTCGCTTTGTAGTTGCATATCAAACTACATTGAGCCAGTTGAACGTAAAAGTACTCTATGCTGATTTACGCTATCCCAATGGATTCGCAGTTCGCCGGCCGCTGCCTATTCCTGCTGCAACTAAGCCAGCACCAACTAAAGCAAACCTAGCCATACCTGTTAAGGCTTAGTGTAAATGAATATGAAAAGATTAAATACAAAAAGGTTGAAAATGGGAGTACCAAATGAGTAAAGTGCGTGAAGATAAAAATCTAATTGTGGGGCTGGATATTGGCACCTCAAAAATTGTGACCATCGTGGCAGAGTTATTGCCAGAGGGCACATTAAAGGTGATTGGCCTTGGGCAACACGTTTCGCGCGGCCTTAAAAAAGGCGTGGTG